>JARIAV010000345.1 GCA_029257685.1 Butyricicoccus sp. | reverse complement strand
TGACGAGGCTCGAACTCGCTACCTCCACCTTGGCAAGGTGGCGCTCTACCAGATGAGCTACATCCGCATTTTTGAGGTGCTTTTCAGATAAGTGGAAGAAAATGATTGGTGCCTCCGGGCGGAATCGAACCACCGACACGGGGATTTTCAGTCCCCTGCTCTACCGACTGAGCTACAGAGGCATGTTGCCATGCAATATAAAATTGGCGACCCGGATGGGATCTCTCCCGCGGTCTAAAAAACATGCCACCGGCATATTTTTACGGTGCTGCGCACCGCCGACCTGTTCTCGCCCCATCTTCTTACTGCAAAGAAAAATGTTGGCGACCCGGATGGGGCTCGAACCCACGACCTCTAGCGTGACAGGCTAGCGCTCTAACCAACTGAGCTACCGGGCCAAGTGCTTATTCAGTATATAAAAAAAACTGCGCTTTGTCAACAACTTTTTTCAATTTTTTTGAAAAACCTTTTTCCTTTGCTTGGAAGTGTCAAAAGATGGCACATTGCATGAGAAAACAGGCTATGCTAAAATGAGACCATAGATGACGGCGAAACAACCAATATGCACGGAATGGATAAGGAGTTATTATGCGAATCATCATAGGCCGCTCTCGCAGCGGCAAGACGGCTCGGATCATGCAGGAACTCGCACAGGCAGCAGCGGCGCGGCGTGGCAGACAGTACCTCATCGTACCGGAGCTTGTTTCCTATGCCTATGAACGGCGTTTGGCAGAGGAGACCAACAACCAAGGCGCGCGAACCGCAGAGGTATTGTCTTTTACGCGTCTGGCAGGACGTATCTTTGCAGAAACAGGCGGACTTGCGCAGACCTCGCTGGATGCGGCAGGACGGTTGCTGACTCTGCATGAGGCGGCGCGGCGCGTCCAGACAGGGATGCAGATGTATCCAAGCCTGTCAGACCGTCCGGAGCTCCTGCGCGAAATGCTCGATGTGATCGATGAACTCAAGACCTGCGCACAGCCGCCGGAAGCAGTCTTCCATGCGGCGCAGGAAATGCGCGCAGATGGGGATGATCTGCTGGCTCGAAAGCTCACGGATCTTGGCGCGCTCTATACGGCGTATGATCGTTTGTGCGAGGAGACGATACCTGATCCGCGCGGACTGCTCGATCGTGTGGCGGCTGCTCTGCCAAAAAGCACGATATTGGATGAGGCAGAGATCTATATCGATTCCTTTGCCTCTTTTACCCCGCAAGAGCTCAATGTGATCGATGGCATGATGGCAAAGAAGATTCCCCTCACAGTGGCCATTACAGCCGACCGCAGGGAATCGGATATTTTTATCTCCGGCTGCAAGACCGTTTCCCTGCTCTCGCGTATGGCAGCGCGGCATGGACTTCAAACGGAAGTCGTCGATCTCGGTGCAGCGGCAGACCGTCCGCACGATTTGGCAGTTTTGGAGCGTGTGGGACTGCATGCAACAGCCCCGGCGGACACAGCCGACGGGTGCAGCGTAGAATTGGTCAGCGCAGAAACACCATTTGCAGAATGCAGCCATGCCGCAGCATGGATCCGCCGCATCGTGCGAGAGACAGGAGCACGGTGGCATGATTTTGCCGTTGCGTCCCGTGATGGGGAAAGTTACGCGGCGGCACTCGAAATGGCAATGGCGCAGTATGATATCCCGATTTTTTTAAGCGAAAAGGCAGATCTCCTGCAAAAGCCGCCGATGGCACTTGTGACAGGTGCGTTGGAAGCCGCTGCCAATGGCTTGCGCTATGAAGATGTCTTTGGATGCCTCAAAACCGGACTGTGTGATGTGACGACAGACGAGATCGACCGCTTGGAGAACTATGTGCTCACATGGCGTGTTCATGGAAGTACATGGAACAAAGCGTGGACAAATCATCCGGACGGGTATGGTCGCAGTATAGATGAACAGGCAGCAGCGGAGCTCGAAACGCTCAATACATTGCGTGTGCGTGCGATCACCCCCTTTACTGCGCTGCAAACCGGACTCAAAAAAGCGGAAACCGCACGCGACTGCGTGTATGCACTCTACGACTTTTTGGAGGCAGAGAGAACCGCCGAGCACATGACAGCCTGTGCGCAGGCACATGAGCAGGCAGGCAGATTGCAGCTGGCAGACGAGTATCGGCAGCTTTGGGAGATCCTTGTGCGCGCGATGGAGCAGATGGTCTGGGTCTGCGGAGATGCCCCCATGACTGCGGCGCGCTTTTCAACGCTGTTTCGCCTGCTCCTGTCCGAATACGATGTCGGCGTGATCCCGATCTCATTGGATCGTGTGACTTGCGGCGCGATCGACCGCGTTTGTCATGGGAAAATCAAGTATTTGATCGTTCTGGGGTGCAATGATGGTGTATTGCCCAAAGCACCGGCACCTTCTGCTGTTCTCACGGAAACCGATCGCCTTGCCTTGGATGGCATTGGGATGTCACTGTCCGCGTTTGGCGCGGAGCGTATGCTCATGGAGCAGGAAACCATTTATAAGGCGATCGCCTGTCCTTCTGAGCGTTTATTGATGTCGTTTCATACGGCCAATGCCGATGGCAGTGCCTGTCGTCCGTCTTATCTCATTGGGACATTCCGCGCACGGCTTGCAGGGTTGGAGATCCAGCGGGCGGATGGTGGCTTGGATGCATTGGAAGCACCGCGCCCCATGACAGAGCTTGCCTGCGCTGCGCTGGGAGACAGCCGCACACCTGCGGCATGTGCGGCGTTTGCACAGTGCAAGGATGCGGAGATCGTCGCTCGTGCAAAGCGATGGACACCCAAACGCGGTCCACTCCAAAATCGGGAGACCGTGGAGGGATTGTATGGCAGTAAGCTGAATCTGACAGCTTCCCGTGTGGATCGCTTTTATTCCTGCCGCTTTGCATTTTTTATGCAGTATGGACTCAAGGCAAAGGTGCGGCGGCAGGCGGATTTTTCCGCGCCCCAAACCGGAACCTTCATCCATTTTGTGCTGGAAACAGTGATTGCGCAGCTTGCAAAAGAACCAGAAGGCGCAGCTGGGGCACAGCCGCGCACTGTCAAAAAGCTGCTGCGTGCCGCGGTACAGACTTATATCGACGAGACTCTGGGTGGACTGGAAGACAAAACTGCACGGTTTCGTGTGTTGTTCCGCCGTCTGGTGAAAAGCGTAGAGACCATTTTGGAAAATATCCTTGCAGAGATCAGGCAATCAGAATTCCAGCCCATCGATTTTGAACTGGATTTCTCGCGTGGTGGGGATCTGCCGCCTGTTACCTGTCAGGAGGGGGATGTCAGCGTTTCTCTGTCAGGCAAAGTGGATCGCGTGGATGGATATATCCAGAATGGCAGGCTGTATATCCGCATTATGGATTATAAGAGCGGAAAAAAGTCCTTCTCCCTTTCTGATATTTGGAACGGACTCAATATGCAGCTCATTATCTATCTCTATGCATTGCAGGAAAAAGGCTTGGCGCGATACCGTGCGCGCCTTACGCGGGAGCTCAATGAGATCCGTCCGGCAGGTGTGCTTTATGTGCCTGTGCGTGATACCATCCCTGATGCGGCGCGCGGAGAAGAGGATCAGACCCTGGAAGTCATGCGGCAGCGTGCGTTGCGCCGATCCGGTCTTTTGTCGGATGATATCGATCTTCTGCAATGTATGGAAAAGGGACTTGCGGGAGAGGGGAAGTTTATCCCTGTGCGTATCAAAGTTTCGAAACCGACAAAAAAAGAGCCGGAGCCAACACCGGAGCTTGCCGTGACATCTTCGGTTGCGAGTCTGGAACGCTTTGGCAGACTGGCACGATATACACAGAAGAAGCTCATAGAAATGGGGCAGGAGTTGCTGGCGGGCAGTGTGGACGCCGATCCGGCAGTACAGGGCAATGTGTCGCAGTGTGAGTGGTGCGATTTTCGCGCGGCGTGTCGGTTTGATGAGAGCGCAGGGGATCGGTGCCGTATGCTGAAGCAATGGAAGGATACCGAGGTGTGGGAGAAGTTGGAGGAGAATGAAAATGAATCAGTGGACAAGTGATCAGCTGACGGCGATCACCGCACATGGGTCCGATCTGCTGGTATCCGCGGCGGCAGGCTCAGGAAAGACAGCCGTATTGGTCGAACGCGTCATCCGTCGCCTGACTGACCCGAAAGATCCGGTGGATATCGACCAGTTTTTGCTGGTCACTTATACGAATGCAGCGGCGGCAGAAATGCGCGGGAAGCTGGCAGACGCGATCGCGGCACGGTTGGAGCTGGAACCCGATCATGCCCGCCTGCGCAGACAGTTGTTTCTGGTACATAAGGCAAAGATCACAACGGTACATGCATTCTGTTTGACACTTGTGCGGGAACAGGCGGCAGTTCTTGGACTGACGCCGGATTTCCGCCTGATGGACGATGGCGAGCGGGGCACGCTTCGAGATGAAGTCTTGGAGGAGGTGCTGGAGTCCCTGTATGCCGCAGAAGACAAAGGATTCCTTGCGCTGGTCGATCTGCTGGCAAATGGGCAGGATGACAAGCCGCTGATCGCTACGGTTTTGGATACGTTTGAAAAAACACGCGCCCATGCAGATCCGGATGCATTTTTGGAGCAAGTGCGTCAAGGCTTGATGGATGGCGGAAGTCCGGCACAGACTCCGCATGGCAAGCTGCTTTTGGAGCAGGCGAAAGAGGCGGTGCAGTATGGACTTGCGTTCCTGCATCGCGGCTTAGAACTGCTTGCGGAAGAAGAAACTTTGGAGGCTGCATATGCTCCGGCATTTCATTCGGACATTCGGCAGGCAGAACAGCTGCTCGAAGCCGTCGAAGAAGCGGACTGGGATCTTGCGGTAGAACGTGCGCAGGATCTGCATTTCGATCGTCTGGGCAGTATCCGTGGGTATGAAGACAAGGAATTTCAGGAGCAGATCAAGGGATTGCGTGAGGAGTGGAAGACGGCAGCCGGAGAGATCCGTTCCAAGCTGCTTTGTGTCACGACTGAGCAGGCCTCCTACGACCGCGCCTTGAATCGTCCGGCGTTGGATGCGCTGGTACGCGTGGTGCAGCAGTTTGCACATGCGTTTTCAGAGGAAAAACGGCAGCGTGGACTGGCGGACTTCAATGACTTGGAGCATTTTGCGGTTGCGCTGCTGTACCGAGAGGACGGAACCCCGTCCCTGCTGGCAGAACGCTTGGCAGACAGCTTTACGGAGATTTTGGTTGACGAGTATCAGGACACCAATGGTGTGCAGGATGCTATTTTTCAGGCGATCGCACGGGACAACCTCTTTATGGTTGGCGATGTGAAACAGTCCATTTATGGCTTCCGTCTGGCAGATCCCTATATTTTTCTGGATAAGTATAAGGCGTTTGCAGATGAGCCGGAAGCGGGTGCAGGGCGGCGCGTCGTGCTGTCCAAGAACTTCCGCTCTCGTGCAGAGGTGCTGGATACAGTCAATTATATCTTTGAAGCTGTAATGTCGGAGACGGTGGGTGATCTTGTCTATACGGACAGGGAAGCACTGCATTTGGGCGCTTCCTATCCGGAGGCAAACAATCGCTGTGATACCGAGCTGTGGATGCTGGATACATCAGGAAGCAGCGGAGAGGATAAGGCGCTGCTGGAGGCGCGTATGATCGCGAAGCGTATCCGGAAACTGATCGACAGCGGCTTTCCGGTTTCGGAACGTGGGGCAGAGGGAACGCGTCCGTTGTGTCCATCGGATGTTGTGATCCTGATGCGTTCTCCCAAGTCGCGTGCGGCAACCTATCGGCAGGCGCTTGGGGAGTATGGGTTATATGCACAGACGGAGGAAAGCACCGGTTTGTTGCAAACAACAGAGATCGGGACGATCGTATCCTTGTTATCGGTGATCGATAATCCGCGGCAGGATGTGCCCCTCATTGGCGTCATGCGTTCTCCGCTTTATGATTTTACAGAGGAAGAACTGGCACAGATCCGGCTGATCGACCGCACGATCAGCTTTTATGATGCAGCGCGGCAGAGTGAAACGCCCAAAGTGCAGGAATTCCTGCGGGAACTGGACGAATTGCGCGTGCTTTCCTGTGATCTTCCAGTGTATCGCCTGCTGTGGCTGATCTACGATCGCACAGGTGCGCTGGGATTATTTGGGGCGATGCCGGGGGGCACACAGCGGCAGCGGAATCTGCTTTCTTTCTTTGAACGTGCGCGCGGATTCGAGCAATCTGGTACGCGCGGATTGTTCCGGTTTGTTCGGATGCTGCGCTTGATGGAAGAACGTGGGGAAGATTTTGAAGCCGTTCGCGCAGAGGGGGACGATGGCGCTGTGCGGATCATGTCCATCCATAAGTCAAAGGGCTTGGAGTTTCCGGTCGTGATCCTCGCGGATACTGCAAAGCGTTTCAACGAGCGGGATCTGACCGAATCGATCCTTGTGCACCCATCTTTGGGGTTTGGTGCAAAATGCCGCGATCTTTCGCGCGGTGTGCGGTATGATACGCTGGAACGACAGGCGGTTGCCATTCGTATGCGGCAGCAGGCGGTGAGTGAGGAACTGCGTGTGCTCTATGTAGCGCTCACCCGTGCAAAAGAAAAAATGATCATTTCCTGCGCCTCTGCACAGTTCGGCACACAGTTGCCTCGCCTTGCGCGGCTGGCTGCACTCGGCGCGTTGCCAACGTATGCAATGGGAGGTGTGCATAGTGCAATGGCATGGATCATGGCACCGTTGTTTCGGCATCCCAAAGCCGCTGAGCTGCGTGCGTATAGTACAGAGCATGTGGAGATGGATGGACAAGCCCCTGATCCTATACAGTTCTATTTCTGTAAGCCGGAAGATCTGGAGAACATGGAGATCGTCAAAGAAAAAGAAGGCACATTTTCTGAACTGCCTGTTGTGCCGCCTCAGTTGATCTATCAACATCACGTCTTGGCAGATATCCCGGCAAAAATGACAGCAACCGGTGTGAAAAAAAGCTATAAAGCCGCGGAAACAGCGGAAGACACCAAAGCAGAACGCCCGGTCGCCGAGTTGCGCCGTCCAGATTTTGAACAGCAGACACATGGACTTACACCGGCAGAACGCGGAACCGCACACCATCTGTTTATGCAGTTCTGTAATTTTGAAGTGTGCGCAACTGGAAATGTTCAGGCAGAGATCGAACGTCTGCGGACGCTGCGGATCCTGTCGGAAGAACAGGCGGATGCAGTGGAAGCCATCAGGATCGGCCGCTTCTTTGCATCAGACCTTTATAAAAAACAGATGTGCAAGGGAGATATACGACGCGAGTTCAAATTTTCTGTGACTGTTCCCGTCTCGGCGTACTATCCGGAAGCTGAGGGGGAAGCGGATCAGGTTTTGTTGCAGGGCGTTATTGATTGCCTCTCGGAAACAGAAGACGGATTCCAGATCATCGACTTCAAAACGGACCGCGTGGGAAAGGATTATGTACAGGAACGTGCGGAGCAATACCGTGCACAACTCGATGCATATCAGGTCGCTGTGG
>JARIAV010000308.1 GCA_029257685.1 Butyricicoccus sp. | reverse complement strand
AGTGTTGGATTCATAAGGATAAGAACCGTAAGGTTCTATTCCTTATGCCGCCGTCGCGCGGCCGCGACACGTTGCTCTTTGCTTTGAAGCAAATCCATTTAGCAGAAATGAAAATCCAACGGATTTCCAAACCCTCCGCAGTATGTGCGAGCATAGATTTCACCCACCGTCGCGCGGCCGCGACACGTTACTTTTTGCTTCCAAGCAAATTTCTTTTGCAGAAAGGAAAATCCAACGGACATTCCAAAAAAGTTCCCCTTGCTTTCCAAAGCAAATCATTTAAGAAGAATGAAAAACCTGCGGTTTTCCCAAAAGAATTTCCCTCTGCTTTTATCGCAAAAAAGCGGACTGCCTGTTTCTGGGCAGTCCACCAAATCCTCTTATGCTTTTTTTCGCTCTTTGCGCAGGATCGCAAACGGCGCGACCTCAAATGGAAACTTCAAATGGAAACGCATTTCCGGACGATGCACGATCTCAAGCGCGTTGCCCTCGTCATCTGTCACCGTATCCACGGTAAATACATACGGTTCCTTCTGCGGCTGTACCAGCTCCAAGGTTTCCCCCGGATAGAACCGGTTCTTGAGCGTGAATACCGCACTGCCGTCTGCATTCGCTTCCGCAAGCAGTCCAGTCACTTCCCAATCACGGATATACTGGCTGTCCTCATAATACTGCCCGTTTTCCTCAGAACCGAAATAAAAACCGGTATAGTAATTCCTGTGACTGACCTTGCCGATCTCATCATGGATATCACGCGGCAATACGAAGCCTTCCGGATTTTCGCAATAGGCATCCACGGCACGGCGATATGCAGACGTAATGCCAGCGGCATAGTACGCCGTCTTGTTGCGCCCCTCGATCTTAAAGGAGTCGATCCCTGCCTGCACAAGCTCCGGAATATGGTCGATCATGCACAGATCCTTTGAGTTATACAGATACGTTCCGCGCTCGTCCTCCTCGACCGGAAAATATTCCCCAGGACGCTTTTCCTCAACCAGTGAATACTTCCACCGGCAGGGCTGCGCACACGCGCCGTGGTTTGCATCGCGTCCGGTCATATACTGCGAGATCAGGCAGCGACCGGAATAGGAAATACACATCGCACCATGTACAAAGGCTTCCAGTTCCAGCTCCTTGGGGGTATTCGCGCGGATCTTTGCGATATCCGAAAGCGTCAGCTCACGCGCAAGCACGATACGCTCCGCCCCCTGATCTGCCCAGAAATTCGCCGCTTCATAGCTCAAAATACTGGTCTGTGTGCTGATATGGAGCGGAACACGCGGCGCATATCGCTTTGCCAGCGACACGACGCTGACATCAGCTGCAATGAGTGCATCTGCGCCGCAGTCCTGCACGCGCTCCAGATAGGCAGGCAGCGCCGCCAGATCATCATTCGAGGGAATGATATTGACCGTGATATAGCACTTCACCCCGCGTGCATGGGCATAAGCGATGCCCTCGCGCATCTGTTCTTCATTAAAATTGGTTGCGGCGGCACGCATCCCGAAGGACTCGCCCGCCAGATAAACAGCGTCTGCACCGTATGCGATGGCATATTTCAGCTTTTCCAGATCGCCTGCCGGCGCTAAAATTTCAGGTTTTTTCAAAATAATGGGTCTCCATTTCCATACATGTCAGGGCGTATCGGAAACCAAAGAAATCGACAAATTTTTCGCAGTGCGTATGCAGCTGCAAGACAAACATGCATCATACGCCATGCGCTGTGGTAAAAGACCGGAATTTCGGTTTTTCAGATACTCCCTAGTTTTTTTGTTTTGCCCATGCCTTATCTGCCTTGGCACGGTTCTTATTATGCTGTGCGTTGGTCTTGGCAAAGAGATGGGTTCCATCGGGCATTGCCACATAGTAATAGTATCCATGCTCCTGCGGATGAGTCGCCGCATAGAGTGCATTATATCCCGGATTGCAGATGGGTCCGGGCGGCAGTCCCTCATGGATATACAGGTTGTACGGGCTGTCCAGCTGCTTATCTGCATCGGTCAGACGGTTGTTGTGTCCCACTGCATATTGCAAAGAGGCATCGATCTGCAAATTCGGAAACTGTTCCTTGTTTTTCAGTCGATTGTGGATGACACCGGAGATCTTCGCAAACTCCGCGCCCTCTTTAGCCTCGCGTTCGATCAGAGAAGCGATCGTCACGACTTCATGTGTCGTCAGTCCCAGTTCCTCTGCGCCCTCCTTGATCTGTGCGTCATACTTCTTGTCAAAGTTATTGAGCATGACGTTCACGACCTCGTGCACAGGCTGCTTGCTGTCCTGAATGAATTCATAGGTGTCTGGGAACAGGTATCCCTCCAGCCAGTTTGCCTTGGGCGGCTTGCGATCCTTGAGGAAGCTATGCTTGAACGGATAGGTGTTGAGTGCATTGTCTATGAG
>JARIAV010000302.1 GCA_029257685.1 Butyricicoccus sp. | reverse complement strand
TTTTTCGGTTTTGGAATCAGCGCCTGCCATGCCTTGTCATCCCCCCAGTCCTATGGCGCAGCTTCAAATACTATGCAAGCAGCGTAAGCTGCTGTTGGATCGCAACCAGCATCTGATTGCCCATCTTATAGAGGAAATCCCCCATCGGATAGAACATCAGTAGCAACAGCATCAGTCCAACGAGTACCTTCAGCTCAACATTGACAGAAAATACATTGATCTGTGGAATGGTCTTCATCAGGATACCCATTCCCATTTCTCCCACAAATTCTGCGGCAAAGATCGGAAATGCCAGCTTCACACCCAAAATCGTACAGTTCGTGAACAGGGTCAGGATGCTCTGCGCCAGCTCCGTGCCAAAATGTGCCGTTCCAAACGGAACGATCTCTCCCGAGGTCATCAGGATCCGGATCAAGGTCATGTGTCCATTTGCTGTGAAAAACAGCAGGATAAACAGGATATTCAACAGGGATGCTACCGAAGAAAGCGATACATTAGAGGATGGATCATATACTTTTGACATATTCAGTCCCATCTGCATATCGATCACTTCGCCAGTCATTACGATTACATAAAAAAACAGGCTTGTCACAAAGCCCACTACATAGCCGATCCCAAATTCCAACAGCAGCCGCAGTGCATATTCTATGATGGTCCCCGGCACAGGAGCTGTTGATGGGGCCAGCGGTGTCACTGCAATGGTCAGAACAAAAATCAGTCCTGCTTTGACATAAGCTGGCACATTGTTCCTGCCGATCAGCGGATTCAACAAAATAAATCCGCTCATACGCATCAGGATATAGGTGAGGATCGTCCACTCCGCCCAATCGATCATGGCATAGGCTCTCCTTCCTGCTATTTACTCAAAATCAGCGCAAATAGTTCAAATGTATAGTCCTGCATGATTTCAAGCATGGTGCCGCCAAATACCAGCAGTATGACTGCGATCAAAATGAGTTTTGGTACGAAAGACAAGGTCTGTTCATGGATCTGTGTTGCCGCCTGCAAGATCGCGATCAATACACCGACACCCATGCTGAGGATCAGCATTGGGCCAGCCAGCTTGACAGCGACCAAAATGCCGGAATGCATCACATCCATAACCTGTGAATTTGTCATTGCGCACCTCCTCCTGTGCCTGTATTAGTTGAAACTTCGTGCAAGGGTGGAAAAAATCAGCTGCCAGCCATCGATCGAAATAAACAGCAACAGTTTGAACGGCATTGCGATCGTTGCTGGTGGAAGCATGATCATACCCATCGACATCAGAGTAGAAGATACGATGATATCGATCAGCATGAATGGGATGAACAGGAAAAATCCGATCCGGAATGCTTCCTTCAGTTCACTCGTCATAAATGCCGGAACGATCACACGCAACGGGAGCTGCGTTGGATCTTCGGTCATGCTTGTCTTGGAAAGCTCCAAATACATATCGAGCGAACTCTTCTGCGTGTTGGTCAGCATGAACTTTTTCAGTGGGATCTTTGCGCGATTGAGTGCCTCTTCCTGAGTGATCTGTTCTGCAATATAC
Source organism: Butyricicoccus sp. (assembly GCA_029257685.1). Classification (GTDB taxonomy): domain Bacteria; phylum Bacillota; class Clostridia; order Oscillospirales; family Butyricicoccaceae; genus Butyricicoccus. The sequence goes on along the minus strand of JARIAV010000302.1, from coordinate 5,738 downwards.
GGCTCATACGCTGTTTTCTGGATCTGTGTGACCACAGGAGACATGATAAACAGCGTCAAAAACAGCGCGATCCCGACCAGTACATTGTTTGGCGGTGTCGCCTGCGTGCCCATTGCAGTGCGCAGGAAGGACAGCGAGATCACAATGCGTGTAAAGCAGGTCATCATGATCACAATGGACGGAAGCAATGCGATCGCAGTCGTTAGGAACAAGACCTGAAGGGTCTGCACATTATTTCCGTTTACATTGATGAGCGCACTTGACATTGTTGCGTTGCCTTCCTTTCCCCCAGTAAGTGGGGTTAATCATGTTTGTCCTTTTTTACCAGGCTGGACAATCCTTTTCGCAGGATCTCAGAAAATTCCGGGATCGCCTCTCCATCTGTCGGCGTCTTGACACAGGCCATCGCTTCCTCCTCTGTCAGCTCTGCTACAAGCTGGATCCCAGCAGGAGATACTCCCAAAAGCCAGTACCTGCCGCCTGTCTCAGCGACGACCAGCTGCTTATCCTGCGCAATTGGTAACCGGCTCAGCAGACGCATCGCAGTCCCCGATGCGCCTGCAAAGCCACCGCCGCGAACGGCAATAAACCGGCTGCATCGATAGGTCAGATATAGCACGATCACAACTGCAGCCAGTGTCCAGACGAGCTCCATTAGCCGAGAATGGAAGTAACGGTCTTGAGAATACGCTCTGGCTTAAACGGTTTTACAATGAAGTCCTTTGCGCCGGACTTGATCGCTTCGATTACCATTGCCTCCTGACCCATTGCAGAACACATGACGATGGTTGCATTCGGATCCTTTGCGCGGATCGTCTTCAAGGCTTCCAAACCATCCATATTTGGCATGGTGATATCCATGATCACAAGGTCTGGATGAATCTCATCATACTTTGCAACTGCCTGCACACCATCTGCAGCCTCATCCAGATCGGTGTAGCCATTCTTAGTCAAAGTATCCTTGACCATCATACGCATGAATGCAGCGTCATCTACCAGTAAAATCTTAGCCATTGTTATTAACCATCCTTTTTTCTATTTTCCTTGTCAGCAATGCTGCCAATATTGTTACCTGTTTACTCTCTATGTGAAACCTCAGCGTGTCAATGCACTCAGGTCTGGTTTTTGCAGAATCTCTGTGATACGAATACCGAAATTGTCCTCTACGACAACAACATCACCGCGTGCCACGCACTGTCCATTGACAAACAGCTTTACCTGATCGCCTGCCAAGGTATCCAAAACCACAAGCGAACCCTTGGTAAATCCCAGAATATCCTTGACCAGACGCTTGGTCCGTCCGATCTCAACAGAGACCTCCAACGGAACCGACATAATGAGATCGAGATTCTGTGCCTGCTCCTCTGCCAGCGGCTCTCCCGAAGCAAATTGCGGCATAAACGGCTGATCGGGCTGGATCATCTTGCCCTGCATCTGCGGCTGCATCTGCTGCATCTGTTGCTGCATCTGCTGCTGCATTGCCATCAAATTGGTCAGCTGCGCCATCAGTGCAGAATCTACTTGTCCGCCACCCATCGGCGTAGCTGGCTGTGCTTCCATCGGTGTTTGTGTTACAGTTCCCATTGGTGCTGCCCCCATCATTGGTGCAGTAGAGGCTTGCGGCTGCATTGTTTGTCCCTGCACCGATGCTGGTGCTGGTGCTGGCGCCGCTGCTGTGCTGCCCATCAGTTTCTCTATTTCTTCCTGACTCAATGTACCGCCTGAAGCTGCCGCCGGTGTCAGTTCCGGTGCAGCCGATATCGGCTCAGAATCCGCCATATTGCCCATCAACTTTTCAATCTCCTCCTGACCTGAAGTACCACCGGAGGATGCAGATGGCTCTGGTGCCGCCGGTGTTGGTGTTGGTGCTGGCTCCGGCTCCGGTGTTGGTTCTGGTACCGACTTAGAAGTCGTAGCAGTGCCATCATTTGGAACTCCGATCGCACCGATCAGTTCCTTTGCCAGCTCACATGGCATCACATTCATGAATTCACTTTCCATCGCGCCCTCGATCGAGAGCTTGAAGCGAACAACCACCATTGTATGGCCATGTGGGAAATAATCCGTACGGAAAGATTCCAGATCCTTAATTTCAAAAGCTGTTGGAGTCGAGATATTGACCATTTTGCCTAAAAACTCAGACAATGCAGTGGCAGAAGCCCCCATCATCTGGTTCATGACCTCGCAAATCGCGCTCATACTGAGCTCATCCAGCACGAAATCTTCGTCCGCAGTTTCCTGCCCCATCAAGATATCGACAACCGCACGCACGTCCTGACGGCGCAGCAGCATGATATTTCGTCCAGACAAGCCAGATACATAGGTGATCTCTACACCGACCGCAGGGTCAACGCGGCCTAACTCAAACTCTTCGGACGTCAGCACATGTACGGTTGGCGTGGTGATATCAACACGCCGATTCAGCATATTAGATACCGCCGTAGCTGACGAACCAAGGCTAATATTCAACACTTCGCCGATAGCATCCAGTTCCATCGTGCTGAAGTTTTGCGGTTCCATCATTCGTTTCGCTCCTTTATTCGGCTTCAAATTTAAGTATCTTGCCAGACACTATCGATTTTCACTGCCATTTTATTCTTATGCGTTCCCATTTTACCAAGGAACCACGGCTCACCCTCCACATAAAGTGTGACATCAGAATCCTTTGGCTTTGCAAGATTGACCACATCACCCACATGCAGATAATAGATATCACGCAGACTGAGCTGGATCTGACCAAGTTCTGCCATGATCTCCTGACTGTCTCTTTCATTGCGTGGCAACATCGCATCGCTGATATTGTTCCGTGCAATGATATTGAAGATGCTGGTCAGCAGGGTTCCTGGCAGACAAATGCTGAAGCGTCCGCTTACCTCACCCATTTCGATATTGAGTCCAACGATGATGACCGTTTCATCGATCCCAATGACCTGCATGAGCGTGGGATTCTGTTCCACACGCAGCAAAGAAAATCGAGCGTCCAAATAGCTTTGCCAGCCTTCCGACATCGCGTCGATCAACTTGCTGAGGATCGATTCATACAGCTGTAGTTCGATACTTGTATAGTTGTATGCATAAGAAATATTGGGTGCTTTTTCGTTTACCGATCCCAACATACGATCCATCATAAACAGCATCATTTGTGTAGTCGCATGTAAAATAATTGGGGTGCTCTCAGTTTGATCGCCCGGAAGGGTGACATTGATCAGTGTCAGAACATCGTTATCCGTGATCGCATTGATAAACTCATAATAACGCTGCTCCTCGATCGAATCGACCGACAGCTCGCAACCCATACGCATCATGCTATTGAGGCGTGCTGTAATCGTTCGGCAATACCCTTCATAAACACCCTGCAAAATCTTGAGTCGATCTTTGGTAAACTTTTTAGGGCTGTAGAAGTCATATTTTCTATAATTATCTTCTGGCGTGTCAGATGTTGTTGTCTCTACATCCCCGCCTGCCTGCATGGAGCTGAGCAAGGCGTCGATCTGACTTTGGGATAGTACCTCAGCCATTCAGTTATCTCCTCTTTTATTCCGATGCGTTGTTTTTCTCATCCGTCTGCGCTTCCTGCTTGGAAGCTGCATCTTCTCCCTTTGCCTCTCGGGTATTATAGTACTCCTCTATGGCCGTACCCTTCCCTTCCTGCTTGGCAGAAATGAGCATTTCAACACGCCGATTCTTACTTCTTCCTTCCGCAGTATCGAATCCCGCGATCGGGCGATACTGTCCATATCCAATACTCACAAGCTTGGCTGGATCGATTACATTATTATCCTGCAAATACAAGAGCACGGCATCCGCGCGATTGCTCGCCAGATATCGGTCATGACGCAGGTCATATGCCATCTCCGCACTGGCCTGTGAAGTATGACCCAGAATACGGATCTCATCGATATCCTTTGCTAGAGGCTTGATGATATTGACCACACCCTCCAGCACCTTCTTGCCGGATGGCTGGATGATATAACTATTCGGCTCAAAGAACACCGTCGAGTCAAATGTAATAAAATCGTATGTATCGCCCTTGGTCACGCTGACTGCATCTTCCATATGCGTTTCTTCTACATACTTTGTCAGTGCATAATAGAGTGTCTCCGCAAGATCCATATCCTCTGGCTTATCGACACCGCCATCGACTGGATAGTCCCCTGGGGATTCTGCCATCCGATCGACGATCTGAGAGACATGCTCTGCTACATTCGGATTCATGCTCCGAACAAAAACTTCCCATTTTTCTTTATTGGTATCTGCTGTGGATACCAAAATAACAAAGAAACAAAGCAGCAGAGTGACCATATCGCCATAGGTGTCCATCCAGTTTGGGCCATTATGTTCTCCGCCGCCGCCCTTATCACGTTTTCGTCTGGCCATTTTCTCTACTCCTCCACTGCTATTTTTCTTTGATCTTACTTCTTTTTACCCTTTTTCTTTCCGCCGCCTTCGCTGTCTCCGCCTTCGCCCATCTGGCGCTTCTTTTGAGCCAGGAAAGAAACCAGCTTCTCTCTCAGGAACTTCGGATTTTCACCGGCTTGGATCGCGAGGACGCCTTCAATGATCAGGGTCTTACACAGGACCTCCTCATCATCACGCAAATGCAAGTGATTTGCAATTGGCGAGAAGATCATATGTGCAAGGATACATCCATAGAATGTTGTAACTAAGGCAACTGACATATTGGCACCCAAGTCGCCTGCGCCCTCTTCCGGGTTCATGCTTCTGAGCATATTGATCAGGCCAACCAATGTACCGATCATACCAAATGCAGGTCCAATTGCTGCGCCGCGTTCATACATACCCGCTACAGTCTGATGGCGGGCAGACAGGCAGTCCAAATCATTCTCCAGAATTTCCCGTACCTTATCTGAATCGTTCGAGTCTACGATCATGGTAAGGCTCTGCTTAAAGAATGGATCTTCGATCTGTTCGATCTCTGCTTCCAATGCCAGCAAACCATTTTTTCTTGCAACCTGTGCAAGCTCGACCAGCTTATCGATATATTCTTCTGGTGCGAACTTCTTGGTATTCATCATGATCTTGAGATGCTTGGGAATTTCTTTTAGCATCGATGCTGGATAGCTGCTGATAACTGTTGCAATTGTACCACCCACAGTGATCAGCAAGCTGGGTGGATCGATAAAGCTGGATAACTCACCACTCTGCAAGATACCATTCAGAATGAGTGCGAAACCGGCAACCAAACCGATCAAAAACGTAAGATTCATGTTACTGCCTCCCCGCGAAGCGGCTGATATCCTGGCCGCGCCTCGCTTTATTCTCTATCTGTTTCGATTCTAAATCTTTTAAGACTCTCGGTAATCGGAAACTGTAATCGTCCGGCCTACATCGATGATTTTTGCGTGATATGCAATGATCTTCTGCATGATTTCATCGACGGACTCCTTGACGATGTAAAAGTCACGGTTCATCATAATAATCTTGCTTTCGGGAATAATTTCGATCGCCATGATCTGATTGCAGTTGATAACGACCGGTGTATCGTTCAATCTCGTGAGCTTGAGCATTTCGAGATCTCCCCCTTTCGCTTTGTGGTGCAGGGACAGCGGAAAACAGCACTTGTTCTCCGCTGTATATCACCTGTTAAAATACTTACTTTTTTACTTATCGCTTCATCGATACGAGATCGCTGAGCATTTCATCCGTTACAGTAATGATCTTGGTGTTTGCCTGGAAACCACGCTGTGTGGTGATGAGGTCTGCAAATTCGTTGGAAA
>JARIAV010000223.1 GCA_029257685.1 Butyricicoccus sp. | reverse complement strand
TTATTTTGCAAGATGTTACTGCTGACTTTGTAAAAAAACTTACATTTCCTCACGACAGCAGCAGACAGTATTTTCCTTTTACAGCGCGGAGCAAACTCTACCTTGTCGGTTTATTCCTCATCTTCTTCCTCTTCCTGTGCCGAAGGGTTCTTGATGCGCTGGATCTCCATCTGTCCGCGTACCGTCTTGAGGACATCGGCCTCCGAAAGGCTCATATTGGTGATCGCGCGATCACCCAGCGCAAGATTGATCGATCCGCTGTCAGACGGCGTAAACTGATCGCCGCGAACGAGGGCATCCAAGATCGCAAGTTTGCGCGGAAGCTCGCTCGTATCCCCCACACAGACCGCAAACCGTTCCTCGTACAGGAACCAGATGTTCTCCGTATCCTGTAAATTGTAGAGGGTCGCCTTGCCCGCCATACCGGCATTGTCCAGCGCGTTGGCCAAGAGTTTAAGATCCTCTACCGCCTGCATATTATCTGCCGTCAGTGTTTTTCCTGCATCTGCACCGCTCGTGCGGATGCCCATGACCTGTGCAATATCCTTTGCGCCATACTGGTCGGTCTGCTCCAAGACACGGCAATTCTTATCGAGGACGAACCAGCCCCCCTGTATGCCATTGACCGCCGCGATGGGCAGCGCCTCCTTGATATGCAGCACCATGCGATTGGGCATATCCCGTTCGATCCAGACACTTTCAAAGAACGGATACTGCGCCCGCAGGCGTTTTTCTCGTCCCTTCCGATCTAAAAAGAACAGGTTGTCCCCTTTTTGAATGTCCAGAACCGCCTCGACTTCCTCCTTTGGATAGCGAGACAGCCCTTGGATCTCGACCTGATCGACTTCAAAAAAAGTCGTCACTGCCAGAACTCCGCAAAGGATACTGAGCAGGAATGCCACGAGCTTGAACAGCCTTGCGCGGCGTTCCTTACGTTTTATGATCTTGCGCAGATGCAGGGATCGTTCCCGCTCCGTGCGCCCCGGCGCGATGGGACGTCTGCTGCCGCCTTTGGTGCCTGGGGTCAGCTTCGTGGTGCGTCCGCTCGCGGTCGTCTGCCGTCTTGGCGGACGGGCTTCGGTGGTGCGTCTCGCAGTCCCTGTGCTTCTGCTGTTTTGGTCTGCCGTCTGCGCAACAGCTCCGGATCCTGCAAAGCGATCCATGCCGGTCCGCACCTGACGTGCGGGCCGGCTGGATCCTCTATTGGTTTGTTTGGGCTGTCTCGCCATAGTAAAACCTCACTGTTTGCAAATTATCGAGGCAGAACACTCAAGATTTCCTGATAGATCTTTTCTCCTGCATCGAGCTGTGCCAGCTTTGCCGCCGCACGTCCCATGGCCTCGCGCTTTGTATCGGCTGCCAGCAGACGCTCCGTCATTTGGAGCAGCTTTTCCGGCGACGCTTCCGCTTCCAAAAGCACCTCACATGCGCCCGCATGCTCCAGCGCACGCGCGTTTTTCTCCTGATGGTTTTCTGCCACATAGGGCGAGGGGACCATGATGGAGGCACGTCCCAGCGCGCACAGCTCCCCAATGGTCGCCGCACCGGCGCGGCAGATCACCAGATCCGCTGCCGCCATATAGGACGCCATGTCATAGATATATTCGGTCAGCTCGATCGAACCGCCCTCCAAAACGGCACCCTGTTCGCGTGCCATCTTGGGCAGCCATTGGAACGCCGCCGAGCCGGTCGCGTGTACATGGCGGAAGCGTGTACCCTGTTTGCTTTCCAGTGCCAGCATGCCTGCCATGTGTTCGTTCATATATTTTGCGCCCATCGAGCCCCAGAACGATACCACCAGCTTATCCTCCGGTGTCAGTCCCAGCTTGGCGCGCGCCTTTGCGCGGTCGGCAAATACGATCTCTCCGCGCACGGGTGAACCAGTCAGCACGACCTTCTCACCGCCGCCTACGAGCTCTCTGGCTTCCTCAAAGCAAATGAGCACCTTGTCTGCCTTTTTTGCCAGCATCTTGGTGGTGATGCCGGGAAACGCATTGACTTCCAGCAATACTGTCGGGATGCCCAGCTTCTGTGCCGCCGAAACGATCGGGAACGAGGCATAGCCGCCGCAGCCGATGACGACATCGGGCTGTGCTTTGCGCAGGAGCTTCTTTGCCGTACCGATCGAAGCCGCCGCCAGACGCAGGGCGTTGAGATTGTGCCCGATCGCAGACGGACTGAACGCCCGACGCAGCCCGACGATCTCGATGGTATCGAGGGGATACCCTTCACGCGGCACCAGTCGAGACTCGATGCCGCGGCTCGTTCCCGCGAACCGAACCTCCATATCCGAACGTTTGCTCTCAAAATATCGTGCGATCGCAAGTCCCGGTGTCACATGACCGCCGGTACCGCCGCCAGTAATATACAGCTTCATTGTATGATCCCCCTAGCCCCGTCGCTTTTCGCTGGGCCGCATCTTCATTGAAATATTGAGCAGGATGCCCATTTCCCCCATCTGCATGACGAGTGCCGTACCGCCGTAACTGAAAAACGGCAGAGATGCACCCGTGACAGGGAACAGACCGGTCACAACCCACAGGTTTACAAGCGTCTGAATGGCGAGCTTGGTCGCAATGCCGGTTGCCATGAGACAACCGAACTCATCCGGTGCATGGAACGCGATGTAGTAGGCGCGATAAATGAGGAATGCAAACAGTGCCATGACGATGAGCGCACCGACAAAGCCCATTTCCTCGCACCATGCCGAAAAAATAAAGTCATTCTGCGGCTCTGGCAGATACAGGTGCTTTTGCAGACCGTTTCCCAGTCCGCGTCCCCAAAAATGTCCCGTTCCGATCGCGATCTGGCTGTTGCCGCCCTGCCAGCCGTCATGCCGGAACACCTCGGCCGTGACGAACGGATCGAGCCAGGACTGGATGCGGGCATTCGCGTAACCGCGCGTCGTGATATACCAAGTACCTGCGATCCCCGCCACTGCACCGATCGGGATAAAGTACCAGATCTTCATACCGGCTACGATCAGGATCCCCAGACCGATGCCAAAAATAATGATGGTCGCGGAAAGGTGCGGCTGTTTGTACAGGATCAGGGCGATCGCAACCAACACCCCCAAAAAGGGCAGGGTCCCTTTGAAGGTCCGGATGCGATTGGAAAACTGCACTGCATAATACGAGAAGGAGATGATGACCGCGAGCTTCATGATCTCTGATGGCTGGAATTCTCCGATGAGGGGCAGCTTGATCCACCGCGTCGCACCATTATGCTTGACGCCAATGAACGGAACCAATATCAGCAGCACTGTACTTGCCAGAAAAATCGGCTTTTGAAAGCGCAGATACAGATGATAGTCTACATTCGCAACGACCATCATGCCAGCAAATCCCAGCAGGGCATAGAACCCCTGTCTGGTGATAAAATACAGACCATTGTTGCGAAATTTATGGATCGCTACCGGATAGCTTGCCGAAAACAGCGCGATCAATCCAAACACAAGCAGCAGGACGATCCCAAGGACTGCCGCGCCATCCATACGATCCTTGCGCGGTGCAATATGCTTGGGCGGCTGCTTCACCCGTTTTTGCGGGGGTGTTATTGTGTTCATCGGGACTCCTTTCCAGCAGGCAGACACAAGCCGATCAGACGAGCATCCAGGAGAGTATGCACATGATCGTTGTCACGCCTGCAAACACAAACACGATTTTCTTTTCGCCCCATCCGCACATTTCAAAATGGTGATGGATGGGAGCCATCTTAAAGAGTCGTTTTCCATGTGAGAGCTTGAAGTATCCCACCTGCAAAACGACAGAAACGGTTTCGATGAGATAGATCAGTCCGACCGGCAGCAGGATGAGCGGCTGTCCTGCGGCGAATGCAAGTCCTGCGACCGCACCCCCCAAAAACAGAGATCCGGTATCGCCCATGAATACCTTGGCCGGATTGAAATTATAGATCAAAAACGCGCACAATGCGCCAATGAGTGCTCCTGCAAACACAGTCGCCCCCAGATTGCCGCCTTTATTGTTGAGGGCGGTAAAGAATACGGCGACCGGAAGGGTAACGCTCGCTGCCAGACCATCGATGCCGTCAGTCAGGTTGACCGCGTTGTTCTCGGCTACGATCGTAAAGATCGCAAAAATGAGATATACGATCCACGGAAGCGTCAGCGAAAGCTGTGTGCCCGGAATGGGGAGCAGGATACCGCCGTCCGCCGTCATAGGCAGATCCCCCGCAAGATGCAGGAGGGACACGAACGCCGCAGCGACAACGATCTGCAGGACGAGCTTCTGCATCGGGGTCAGACCGGCATTTTCCTTTTTCTTGATCTTTGCCCAGTCATCCACAAAGCCCACACAGCCATAGGCGACTGCGAGCATCCATACGGAGAAAAAACTGCCGACCGCGGCACCGCCGGAGGAAAAGACCCCCAGCAGCAGCGCCGTGATGCCGACGGCGGCTGTGATACCGATGATGAACATAAAGCCGCCCATCGTCGGGGTATATTGCTTGT
>JARIAV010000321.1 GCA_029257685.1 Butyricicoccus sp. | reverse complement strand
GGGTCGCGCATGTGTCTCTGTCTGTCCAGAAAACAAATTATGCCGTGCGGTTGTACCGTAAAACAGGGTTTCGCGTAATAGAGGAAACAGAAGAAGAATATATTATGTGTCTGGATTTATAAGAAGTTTGAGGAATGAAAAGTATGAAACAGATCTTTTTGGTGGAGGACGACCTCAGCCTCATCGAAGGCCTGTCCTTTGCCCTCAAAAAACAGGGCTACGCGATCGAGATCGCCCGCACCGGCGCGGAGGCGGAACGGCTTTGGAACAAACAACCCTATGACCTCATCATTTTGGATGTATCCCTGCCCGATGGCTCCGGCTTCCAGTTATGCCGCAAGATCAGGCAGATCTCCAAAGTGCCCATTATCTTCCTGACTGCCGCCGACGAGGAGACCGATATCATCATGGGACTGGAACTCGGCGGAGATGACTATATCACCAAACCCTTCAAGCTGTCCATTTTCCTGTCCCGTGTCCATGCACTGCTGCGCCGCAGTGAAAACTTCCAAAACGACACGCTGGAACGCGTTTCCAACGGGATACGGGTCGATCGGCTCAAACGGGAGGTCTACAAGGGCGAGACACGGCTGGAATTGACCGCGAGCGAATACAAGCTGCTCTGTCTGTTCATGGAGCACCCGAATAGAGTGCTTTCCGGAGAACAGATCCTCGCAGAGATTTGGGATCGTGCAGAAAATTACATCGACAGCAGTGCCCTGACCGTCTATATCCGCAGACTGCGCACCAAGATCGAGGACGATCCCGCATCTCCGAAAAAAATCGTGACCGTGCGCGGCATGGGCTATAAATGGAAGGAAGCGGAGGACGTATGAGACCCTTTCCAGAACCGGAGAGCAAGCGTCTGTTTGTTCGGGTGCTTGTGCTGTTTGCCTCAGCAGGGATGTTCGGTGCGCTTTTCATTGCCCTGCATATCGCATGTGCGGCGGTTTGCATCTTTTTCGTGCTGCTCCTTGCAGGTGTGGGCGTGCTTGCCCTGCTGTATGGATATTTTCGGGGGCAGCATCGCGTGATGGCGCAGGCAGTCGCACAGATCCAGACCTATCTTGCCGGAGATCCATCGGTGCGGCTGGACTGCGATGAGGAGGGGGAGCTGTACCGCCTGTTCCATGAGGTCAACACCCTTGTCAGTATCCTGCACGCACATGCGGAAAACGAGAGCCGCGGCAGACAGTTCATGAAAGAAACCATTGCAGACATCTCCCATCAGCTCAAGACGCCCCTTGCCGCGCTCAATATCTACAACGGTATTTTGCAGGACGAACCCGACCAGCTGGAGACCGTACAGGAATTTACGGCGCGTTCCGAGCGGGAACTGGATCGCATCGATACACTGGTACAAAACCTGCTCAAGCTGACCCGTCTGGATGCCGGAACGGTCGTACTCACGCGCACGCCCCAAACCCTTGCCGACCTCATGGGCGAGGTGGAGCAGCAGTTTCACTTTCGCGCCGCGCAGGAGGGCAAGCAGCTTTCTTTGCAGGGGAGCGGCACGGTACAGCTTGTCTGTGACCGTGCATGGCTCACTGAGGCGGTGGGCAATCTTGTCAAGAATGCGCTCGATCACACGCGCACGGGGGATACCATCGAGATCACATGGCGTGCCTTTTCCGCTATGGTGCAGATCGTGGTGCGCGACAATGGCGCAGGCATTGCGCCGGAGGACCTGCCCCATATTTTCAAGCGATTCTATCGCAGCCGCTTTTCCAAGGATACGCAGGGCGTTGGGTTGGGTCTGCCGCTCACCAAAAGGATCGTGGAGGCGCACAGCGGCACGATCGAGGTGGAGAGTGAACCGGATATCGGGACGACCTTTACCCTGAATTTCCTGATCCCTACAAAATTGTAGGCTGGTGTTGGCTTCCTGTAGGCTTCCTGTGCTATGCTGATGATATCCCAAAGAAACAGAGGTGCAGATCGAATGGATCTATTACAAGTTCAGCATGTTTCCAAGACCTACGGAAGCGGAGAAGCCGCTGTCCATGCGCTGCGGGACGTCTCGTTTTCCGTCCCCAAAGGGGAATTCGTGGCGGTGGTGGGGGAGTCCGGCTCAGGCAAAAGTACCCTGCTCAACCTGATCGGCGGACTGGATACCCCAACGGCAGGCAAGGTGCTGCTCGATGGCAGGGACATCTTTTCCATGCATGAGCGCAAGCTGACCATTTTTCGCCGCCGGAATATCGGCTTTATCTTTCAGAGTTTCAATCTGATCCCGGAATTGACCGTAGAACAGAATATGGTGTTTCCCGTTCTGCTCGATGAGCAAAAGCCCGATGCCGCCTATTTGGAGGAGCTGCTGGCCGTACTGAACCTGACCGAACGGCGGCACCATCTGCCCAGCCAGCTTTCCGGTGGACAGCAGCAGCGGGCAGCCATTGGCCGCGCACTCATGACCCGTCCGGCACTCATTCTGGCGGACGAGCCGACCGGCAATCTGGATACCCAGAACAGCAGCGAGGTCATCACCCTGCTCCGAGAGGCCTCGCGCAAATATGAGCAGACCATCCTGATGATCACCCACAGCCGCAGCATTGCTCAGACAGCTGACCGCATTTTGCAGGTGTCGGACGGGGTACTGTCCGATTTCGGGAGGTGTCAGGAATGAAAAGCTATCTGAGCCTGATCCCGATCTCCGCCAAGGTGCGCAGGCGGCAAAACCGCATGACCCTGCTGTGCATCATGATCTCCGTGCTGCTGGTGACGGCGATTTTCAGCATGGCAGATATGGCGATCCGCATGGAAAAAACGCGCATGATCGAAAAGCATGGAAGCTGGCATGTGATGCTCAAGGAGCCGACCGCGGAACAGCTTGCAGAGCTTTCTCAGAGAGCGGATATCATGGCACTTTCCCGTTATGACGGGCTGAATTTTGATCTGGCAGACACCTACACCATCGAGGGGAAAACCAGCGTCATTGCAGGCGGTGATGCGGCGATCCTGACAGAGATCTATCCGGATCTGACCGAGGGGCGGTATCCTGAGCGGGAAGATGAGATCCTGCTGTCCAACCGCGCAAAGGAGCTGCTTTCCGTGCATACCTCCGATCGCGTTACCTTGCAGACGCCATCCGGTACACGCGTGTATACGGTCTCAGGGTTCGGCGGCGATGTCACCATCTCGTCCAATGCTGATGTGGTAGGCGCTTTTCTCAGTTGGGAAGCGTTCCAAAGCCTCACACAGGCACAGGGCAAGGTGCCTGCACCCGTCTGCTATGTGCAGTTTGCGGAGGGGCTCAACCTGCGGCGGGAGATCGCAGCCCTGCGCGAAGCGTACCATCTGACCGACGAGACCCTGACCGAAAATACGGCTCTGTTGGGGCTGACCGGTTTCAGCAGCGATTCCTATGTCATGGGGCTGTACATGGTGGCAGGGGTGCTGTTTTTGCTGGTGCTGACCGCCGGTGTCTTTATGATCGCAGGCAGTCTCAACAGCCGCACCGCCGAGCGTACCCAGTTTTTCGGAATGCTCCGCTGTATTGGGGCAAGCCGTGCGCAGGTCATGCGTATCGTGCGTCTGGAAGCGCTTTACTGGTGCAAAACGGCGATCCCGATCGGGGTTTCGATTGGGATCTTGTGTACATGGCTGCTCTCAGCCCTGCTTCACTTTGGGGCAGGGGCAGAGTTTGCCGAGATGCCCCTGTTTGGGGTCAGCCCCATTGGCATCGCGAGCGGTATCGTGGTCGGCGTTTTGACGGTGCTGTTATCTGCCATTGCACCGGCAAGACGGGCGGCAAGCGTTTCCCCCATTGCGGCCGTGACGGGCAGCCTTTCGCATACACAGGCAAATGTCCAGCCCATCCGCGGCGGCGTGTTCCGGATCGAGACCAGACTGGGACTGCATCATGCGGTCGCCTCTCCGAAGAATCTGATTTTGATGACCGGCTCTTTTGCCCTCAGTATCCTGATGATCCTGAGCTTTTCCGTTCTGGTGCAGTGGGTACAAATGGCAGCCAATCCATTGAAACCCTGGGCACCAGATGTGTTCTATCTGTGTGCAGACGACGCGTGCGGGATCGACAAGGGATTCATAAAAGAGGTGGAAAGCCGTCCCTGTGTCCGGCGCGCGTTCGGGCGCATGTATCAGGCAATGCCTGCGGCGTATCAGGGCACACAGGGGCAGATCGACCTCATCTCCTACGAGGAACAGCAGTTCCAGTGGGCAGAGCGCGATCTGATCGCAGGCGATCTGGACGCCGTTCGAGCGGGAAAGGGTGTCATGACCGTCTTTGATAAGAGCAATTCTTTACAGGTCGGGGATACGATCACGCTCGCAGACCGGACGCTCAGGGTCGCAGGCGTTTTGCAGGACAGCCCGTTCGATACCGCCAGTTACCCAACTGTCATCTGCTCAGAGGAGCTGTTCCGGACGGTCACAGGGGAAGACCGGTATGCGGTGCTCGATGTCCAGCTGCAAAAAGACGTATCCGAAAAGGAGATCCGCGAGCTGCATACACTGGCAGGGGAGCGGCTGGGGTTTTATGACCGCACCGCGCAGAATCGGGATACGCAGAACACCTATCTTATGTTCTGCCTGTTCGTCTACGGCTTTCTGGCGATCATTGTGCTCATTACGGTCATTCATACAGTCAACAGCATCTCCATGAGCGTATCCGCACGGATGCGGCAGTATGGCGCGATGCGCGCCGTAGGCATGGAAGGCAGGCAGCTGAAAAAAATGATCGCAGCCGAGGCGGCAGCCTATACGGGACTGGGATTGCTGGCAGGCGGCAGCTTGGGACTGCCCCTGCACTATGTGCTCTATCGGGGAATGATCACAGCCTATTGGGGTGTGGCATGGCAGCTTCCCCTGCGGACGATCGGCGGTATTTTGGTGCTGCTTGTGCTGACAGCATTGCTTGCACCGTGGATGCCCGCGAAAAAAGCGTGTGATATGGCAATCACGGACGCCATCAACGAGCTATAATACACTTTATAGAGCAATCAATCGGAGACGTGCCGCGCCTGCTTTGTCGATTGCCTGTAAAGCTCTGCATATACTTTTCCGTCTGCTTGTCTCAAAACTCTGCACATACTTTTCCATCTGCTACCTTAAACGCTGTCCACATTTTTCTTTCTGCTGACTTGAAACTATCCTGCACCGCACCAATTTGTAAAAAGGCTGAAGAAGACCCGCCCTGCGGCGGAGGTCATACATTCACACCCTTGGGGCAAGACGCAGAAAGAATCCGACTGCGGAAAACCCGCCCGTGGCGGAGGTCATACTTTCACACCCTTTCGGCGGCAGAAAGGCAAACCGAATGGAGAGGGAAGGGTAGGATTCCAAAGGAAAAGGAAACCGCAAGGTTTCCTATCCTTTGGCCGCCGTCGCCGGCGCGACACGTTACTTTTTGCTTTGAAGCAAATCCTTTTAGCAGAAAGGAAACT
>JARIAV010000163.1 GCA_029257685.1 Butyricicoccus sp. | reverse complement strand
CGCAAACGCGCTTGGCATACAGCCAAGCAGCAGGGTTCCGGACAGTGTGCCTGCAAGCCATCTTCTTGCTTTGTTCTGCATATTTGGTTTTCCCCTTCCTTGATCGTTTCTTCTCTCATTTTCATTTTGAAACAGAACAAGAGTCTTAACCTTATGGAAAAGACTCTTGTTTCTCAGGTTTCCTCTACAACTATACACCAAGACGTATTTTTAGTAAAGTTACCTTTTTTACTAAAATTTCCCCGCAGTTTTTGTGCATATTACACGGTGGCCTCTGCCCCTTTTCACGCACAAGCGCCAGGCACTTTAGAGCGATCCTTTCGGCGTCCTTTCGTGCTTATGCTTTGCCTGCGCCAAGTGTAATGGTATACACTTTTTGCTTGGTATGATCTTCTGACTCGGTCAGGATGCGGATCACGCCATCCTGCACCGGCAGAATGGTCACGCTCGCATTGTCCTTGCCGACTGCCTTGACATCCTTTTCTGTTACACCAGCCTGCGATACCGTAAAGCTTCCGCTTTCCAATGCGGTTTCATCCGCTGTCTGCGCTCCGACCTGCAGGGACGCCAGCTTTTCACTCGCACCCAATCCAAAGCGCGGGATCCCTGTGATGAGTTCGGTTTCCGTCACCTGTACCTTCTCATTGAATTTTACCTTCATCCAAACAGCAGAAACCAGATCGAAGGAATAGGTGCGAATGATCAGGCCATCCTTGCTCTCCTCCTTTACGGTTTCATTGAGCTCCTTCCAGGTCTTGCCGTCTGCCGACCATTCTACCTGAATGGACTGCTCTGCCGGTGCGGTACCCTTCAGATACAGCTTCACCTGTGCCATATTCTGCGCGGTGTCATAGCGGAACTTCATCTCGCCCTGACCTTCCCAAGCGGCATCCTCCGCGGACTTCTTTCCATCGCGTACCGCACTCAATTCACTGGTCTGGGACTGCTCTCCAAGCAGAAGCTCGGCTGCCTTCGGGGCGACATTGCCGCTCGTCTCGACCTCACCCTTGGAAACGCGTACCGTTGCAGTGGGATGCATTTCTACACCAAACACCTGCGCGGTCCCTGTTACCACATAGGTATTCGGGGTATTGAGATCCAGCTTGCTCTGGTCCCATGTCACAGGGAACGAAGCACCGGAAAGCTCACCGCTTGCAAGAACAGCAGGCAGGGTCTCAGGCAGATTTGCCGTTGCCGCCCCAACTGCCACAGCAGCGGAATAATTCTGAAGGGCTGCGATCTGATCGACCATTGTCACATTGACCGATACCTCAAGGGCCTGATCGGGAGCGACCTCAACCGTTCCCTTCACCTGCGTGGTTCCAGCCTTGCCGGTATCCAGCCCTTCGGTGTTCCATGCAACCTGCTTGCTCTCGGTCCGATCGCCATCGAGTGTTACCTTGAGCTGCTTGGGGAGCTCCGGCTGATTGCCCACCTTGACATAATAATTTTTGGAGTATTCGACACGACCAGCGGCATCCTGCGCGCCCTTGTCTTCGGTCGTCTTGACCGTCACAGAGCCAGCCTCCAGACCATCAGCCTTTGCAGTGAGCTTGAAAGAGCCCGACTTATTGGTAGACTGTACGATCGCGAGCAGCTTGCCGCGTGCTGCATTGCGTGTGGTATTGGTATATGGCGTATGATCCGCCTGCTTGCCATTGTCTACGCCCAAAATCTTCCCGTCGCCCTCGATGCTGAGAGAGATCGCAGGCTCGGCGCCATTGACGAACTTGCCAGCACCATCCTGTACATCGATGGTGATATAGCTGAGGTCCTTGCCGTCTGCCGTGATCTGGGCACGATCGGCGGATACTGCGAGTTTCTTTGCTTCTCCCGTTGTCTCAACGGTGCTGCGTCCGGTCGTCTTTTTGATCTCGGTCTTTCCGTCCGCCTCAAACGCCTTCGCGGTCAGCTTGCCTGCCTCATAAGGCACTTGGAAGGTCGCATACAGGCTCTCATGTCCCTTCTGCTCGGTGAAGGTATTGTCTCCCTCCGTCATCGCACCCGCCACATAGGTCTGATACTGATACTTCTTGGTATCGCTGTCGTTGATCTCTGCCTTGGCTGTGCCCACTTCACGTCCATTGAGATACAGCTTGATGACCGGTGCATCGCTGTAAACAGCGACCTCAACTTTTCCATCTGCATCCTTCTGCACGTCGGATTCATTCCAAGTGGGCAAAACATGCAGGGTATTCACCTGATCGTTCCACAGGCTCTGATACAGATAATAGGAGTCCTTGGGGAAGCCGGTGGTATCGATGATGCCAAAGTAGGAGGACTTGGGGGCAACCTCGAAGTTGTCTGCCGCCGAACCGGGGGAAGTGCCGTTCCACGGGGTCGGTTCACCCAGATAGTCGAAGCCGGTCCAGATGAATTCACCTGCATTGTAGTCATAGCGAATGGTGCGCCACCATGCATCGCTTGCCACGGCTCCCCAGCCCACACGGCTCTTGTCATACGCGGTCAGCAGCTGGTTATCCGTCTGGCTCACGCCATTGAATTCGCCCTTTTCGTTCTTGCCCGGCCCCTTGTATTCATATACGCCGCGGCTGTTGACGGCAGAAGCCGTCTCCGAACCATACATCTTCCAGCCCTTTTCGTGACCGGCTGCGATCTGTTCTTCCTTTGCATAGTTGAAGCCGACAACGCCGCCCGCCTTGTGGATGACCTCCATCACCTGACCGGGTACATCATCCCCCGTGCTTCTTCTGTTGTCACCAATGGTCACGGGGCGGGAAGGATCTGCCTCCTTGACCCAGCGAACGAGATCTTGTGCATGCTTGGGGTACTCCGAAGTGTCCGCACTGCCATCCAGTCCCTCGAAGATCTCATTGCCCAGCGACCACATGATGACAGACGGAGCATTCTTGCCGCGAGCAACCATCGCCTTGGTGTCATATTCCGCCCATGTCATATCGGGCTTGCCGCCTTCGATGGTATTCTCTGCCCCAATGGTCTGCTTGAAATGCCCCGAATAGTCGTTGGTATTGCCATTTTTGGGGTTGGTCCAGGTATCGAACGCCTCGTCGATCACCAGCATGCCCTGCGCATTGCAGATCTCGATCAGGCTCTCTGCCGCCGGATTATGGGTCACGCGGATCGCGTTGCAGCCCATCTCCTTGAGGGTCTGCACCTGACGCTCGATCGCGCGGCGCCATGCTTCGCTTCCCAGCGCACCCTGATCGTGATGCATACATACACCGCGCAGCTTCATGGGCTTGCCATTGAGCGAGAAGCCGGAAGCCACATCAAAATCAAAGTAGCGGAATCCGAATTCGGTATCATAGGTATCGATCACCTGATCGCCCTTTTTGATCTCCGTATGCAGCACATACAGGTTTGGGTCTCCCTGATCCCATACGTTCCACAGGGCGGGGGCTGCAACCTCCAGCTGGCTTTCTACCATCGTGCGTCCATCGGCTTTGAGGGCTTCCACCGGCATGCTCGTCTTTGCGACCACGCTGCTGCCCTTGCGCACGCTGCTTTCCACGGTGAGCCCTTCGGCAGCCGCTGTGCTGTCATTTGCGATCTCTGTCTGGATCTTGACCGTTCCCTTGTTCTGTGCGATATCCGGTGTGGTCACCGTGACCCCATTGGGCGCAACATGTACGGGATCGGTCACCTGAAGGGTCACATCTCGATAGATACCACTGCCCGAATACCAGCGGCTGGACGGGATCTTGTTATTGACCTTAACGGCGAGCACATTCTCGCCGGTCGAGAGCAGATCCGAGGGCAGTTCAAAGGAAAACGCCGTGTAGCCATAAGGATGCGCTCCCAGCTTCTTCCCGTTGAGATAGACTTCTGCATTCATATATACGCCGTCAAAATGGATGGACAGGCGCTTGCTCTCTTTCCATGTCGGATCGATCGTAAAGGTCTTGCGATACCAGCCGACACCACCCGGCAGATAGCCGCTCT
Organism: Butyricicoccus sp.; assembly: GCA_029257685.1. Lineage (GTDB taxonomy): Bacteria > Bacillota > Clostridia > Oscillospirales > Butyricicoccaceae > Butyricicoccus. The sequence continues at coordinate 3,761 of JARIAV010000163.1, read as the reverse complement.
CTGCTTCGCCTGCGCTGGTGTACGCCTGCTCGATGCTGTAATCATGAGGCAGGTTGACATCCTTCCATGCCGCGTCATTGAATGCCGCAGCATGCGCACCGGCGATATCCCCAAAGGAGAAGCGCCAATGCTCGTTGAAATCGATCGCACGCTGTGCATCCTTATAGGTATTGAGATATACCGTCTCTACCGGAGAAGAAACCTGTGTATCGCTATTTGGCACATCTCGTCTTGCTTCCGCTGCAAAAGCCATCGGTACAGCCCCCATGCTCATCGTTGTTGTCAGTAAAAGTGCTGTCAGGCGGCGCGGCATCTGCCCCCGACCCGTATGGTAATGGTGCATTCGCATCTTCCCATTCCTCCTATCGGTTCATAAGCTTTCTTTCAGATAGTATCATTATGACAAATTCCCCTTCTGCTTGTAAATCACCATTTCCAACGAAATTGTCTTCCGTTTACTATGCAATTTTACTAAAATATTTTTGCTGTTTTCCCCTGTATTTTTGTGCATTGAAAATTTATTTTATCCATTTTACATAAAATTCGATCTTCCAATGGAATATCGTACAATATTTTTTTCTGTTCACCTTGACTTTTGTACACGCATTTTGTATACTATCAAAGCTTTGTATTTCAAACTTTTATTTTATTGAGGTGGGGGATCTATGAAAATCAGCAAATTGCCAAAGAAGCTGCGCGATCAGCTTGCGCAGCGCATCCAGCTTCAGGTGGATGCCGAATCCGGGCTCCTTTTCGGAACCAAAAACGGGTTCCACACGACCGTTTACGTTCTGGATCGTTATTTCCAGACCTTTATCACGCTGTCCGTCTCACAAAACGGACAGGCTCCAAACACCGCTTTATTGGAACAGTTTGTGCAGGCGCACAAAGAGCTTTCCAACTGCACGGTTTCCGGATACACGGTCTCTTTTCTCATCTCCTCTGGCGCAACCGCCAAGAGCAGTATGGAGAAGATCGCAAACAGTCTTGCCATCATCACCCAGTTTTTATCCGAGCAGGGGTTTGAAAACTGCTGTGAAAACTGCGGCGCACGCGATCTTCCGTCCGAAGCCTATGTACTCACCGGAACCCCTGTTTGGATGTGTTCTGCCTGCTTCCAGCAGCGCGCCCAAACGATCCATGCCCAGCCTGCGGCCTCTGAAAACATCATCGCCGGTCTGGTCGGTGCATTCCTCGGTTCTCTGCTCGGTGTCCTCGCAATGGTCATCTTCGGGCAGATGGGGCGCATCAGTGCCGTTTCCGGTCTGATCCTTGCCGTATGTGCCATCAAGGGCTATGAGATGCTGGGTGGTACAACGAGCAAAAAAGGTCTGTTCCTCTCCATGCTGATTGTTCTTGGCATGACCTATGTTGGCAACTATCTGGACTGGGCCGTCTCTGCCATGTTCGCACTGGAGATCGATTTCTTCTCCGCAGTCCGCGCGATCCCGCTCCTGTTTGAAGAAGGGGCGATCGATCCGGTCGCTTTTTATGGCAATCTTGCCCTGCAATATTTGTTTGTGCTGTTGGGTGCCGTTCCAACGATCTCCACCGCTCTGCGCAGCAAGCAGGAAGAAAACATCACACATAAGATGGCAAGCTGACACACAGATCTCTTGAACGCAAAAAATGCGATGCCGCAGGGAGACATGCCCTGCGGTATCGCATTTTTACCGGTTTTTTACCCGGTCACCCCCTGTCATTTTACACGCTGCGTGTATACTAAAGATCCCAATGTGCAAGCGGCTTGCCCATTCCCCGAAAAACCGTTATACTGATTTCAAGAGCAAACCAATCAGAAGGAGAGAGATCGTATGCCTGTGATCTATTGTGTCGAAGATGATATGAATATTCGGGAGCTTGTACTCTATGCCCTGCGTGCCTCCGGCTTTGAAGCAGAGGGCTTTGACAGTGCCGCTCCTTTTTTTGCGCGGTTGGAGACCGCCTGCCCCGATCTTGTGCTGCTGGATATCATGCTGCCCGAAACCGATGGACTGTCCATCCTGCACACCCTGCGTGAAACACCGCGCACATGCTCCCTGCCCGTGATCCTCCTGACCGCCAAGACCGCTGAATATGATAAGGTACGCGGGCTGGATGATGGGGCAGACGATTACCTGTGCAAGCCATTTGGCGTCATGGAGCTGATCTCCCGCATCAAAGCCGTTCTGCGCCGCGCCGCGCCCGTCCCCTCGACAAGTGCCCTGACCCTCGGCGCGATCACGCTGGACACCGCACGGCACACCGTGGAAGCGAACGGACAGCCTGTTGTGCTGACACTCAAGGAGTTCGATCTGCTGCACTATCTGATGCAAAACGTAAATATCGTACTGACGCGCGAAAAGATCATGGAAGCCGTGTGGGGCTTTGGCTTTGAGGGCGAGAGCCGCACGGTCGATATGCACATCAAGACCTTGCGGCAGAAGCTGGGCGCAGCAAGTGCCCAGATCCAGACCGTGCGCGGCGTGGGTTATAAGATCGAGGCAGAGGCAAAATGAAAAAACGCATCTGTCACCGTATGCTTGCCCTTGCCATGCTCGCCGCCCTGCTGACAAGCAGTGCCATGTTCCTGCTGCGCTGGCAGGACGGCTTGCGTGAGCTGTCCGCACAGACGGTGCGGCAGGCAGCGATCGCACAGGCGGGCTATCTGTACGCGGCAAACCCGACCCAAGCCCTGCACGCCATCGGCAACTCCGACCGTTCCCGCCTGACCCTCATCGCACCGGACGGTTCCGTCCGCTATGACTCGAACGCAGATATCACCCAGATGGGCAATCACGCCGACCGCCCCGAAGTATCCGCTGCGCTGCAATATGGGAGCGGCGAGGAAGTGCGCGTTTCGTCTACGCTCGGTACGCTGACCTGTTATGTGGCACTGCGTCTGCCCGACGGAGATGTTTTGCGCGTATCCAATACGACCGATCTGCTGACCCGCTCGGTGTTGGATACCCTACCCGCCATGGGACTGGTGATCCTGCTGATCTTCCTGCTCTCTGCCGTGGTCTCCTCCCGACTCACCGAACAGCTGGTGCGCCCCATCAATGCCATCGATCCGACCCACCCCCTTTCCACCGACGTTTATGAGGAACTGTCTCCACTCGTTCACCGTTTGAATGAGCAAAACCGACAGATCACCCTGCAAATGGCGGCACTGCGCCGCAAGCAGGTCGAATTCGATGCCATCACGGACGGGATGGACGAGGGGCTGCTGCTGCTGGATGAACACCTCTCCGCGCTTACCTGCAACCGTTCCGCCCGCCGCCTGCTCGATGCGCCAGCCGCCGCCGGTCTGCCGCTCGATACGTTCGAGTGTGACGAAACCATCCTGCGCAATGCGCAGAAGGCACTCTCCGGTGAAGCGAGCGTGTCCATGCTGGAGCGTGCAGACCGGCATCTGCGATTGTCCTTTAGTCCCGTATATGTGGACGAGGCCGTCCGTGGAGTCGTCATGCTGGTGCTGGATATCTCAGCACAGTATACCGCCGAACAATCCCGTCGAATGTTCACCGCCAATGTCACCCATGAACTCAAAACACCGCTCACCTCCGTGCTTGGCTATGCGGAAATGATCCGCTATGGATTGGCAAAGCCAGAAGATATCCCCAATTTCGCGGCTCGCATCCACAAGGAAGCAGCACGCCTTCTGAACCTTGTGGATGATATCATGAAGCTGTCCCGTCTGGACGAGGGACGCAGTACGCTGAACTTTGAACCCATCGACCTCTATGCACTTGCCTGCTCGGTCTGCGAACGCCTGCACG
>JARIAV010000045.1 GCA_029257685.1 Butyricicoccus sp. | reverse complement strand
AATGATTTGCTTGGATTGCATAGCTTTACCTCTTCCTTTTATATTGGCAGGGCGTACACCCTTACGCCCCCTTCCATTGCGCATCCATCTTCCTGATGCGGCGCCGTATGGACGGCGCACCGCCCGTTGTTTTGCAGGGCTCCTGCAAACGGCTTGCACAATGCCTCAAATAGTATATCATCTTTTTTATCCAAATAAAAGAAAAAAGTCATCTATCCCTGTAAAATTGGTTTTTTCATACAAAAGGACAGACTCTCCGTCCTGTTTTTTGATCTCTCCTTTCAGCTTCTCCACGGGCGCGCTTTCCCCGTCCAGCCGTTTTCCTGCCAGTAGGCGGCATCTGCTCTGCTCAGTCCCTTTTTCTGCAAGAGCCGGAAAAAGCGAAAATATCCGCGCGTTTTGTGTGTGGGGCGGATGTGACCCTGTGCACGCACCAGCTTCCGCGCCAGCCGATCCATGTCCGCCTCCAGTTTTTTCCGGCGTGCTTCGGTTACGTCCGCCCAGCGCAGGGCGCGCACCTGTGCGCCATAGCAATGGATCTTGCCCACGCCCCAGAAAAACATACTGTCTGCCATGTCGCGGTTGGTGCTGCGCGTGCCGCCACCTGCCGCCGTCGAGATGCACACCGCCTGCTTATGGAACATCGCCGGATTCGGGCGGTGGATCATCCAGCGGTATCCATAGTGATCCAGAAACGCTTTCATTGCCCCTGTGACGTGATAGACGTACACCGGACTTGTCAGGATGATGATATCTGCTTCGTCGATCGCCTTGGTGATCGGGGCGAGTGCCTCATAATGTGGGCACTTGGTCTCGGACTGTGTGAAGCAGGTGTTGCAGCCCTTGCAGACTGCATGAAAGTCACGGGGCAGGAAAAACTCCGTCACCTCGCCGCCCAGCCGATCGGTCAGCATCCGTCCGACGTGGTAGGTCGAGCCCTTGTGATCCTGTCCGTGGATCATCACGATCTTCATATAGGTTTCCCCCTCTGATATGGTGTCTCTCTCCATCTTATGTGTGTCCCCCTGCAAATGCCCCCGTAAATGCAAAAAGTGAGGCGCGACACCTCACTTTTACCGCGTCTCGCGGTGCATATCCTTTATTTTGCGTGCAGACCGTGCCCGAAGGTCAGGTGTGCGAATTCATCCCGATAGGAATCCTGTGCTTGTTTTTTGGTCGGCACATCGGAAAATTCGCAGGAGAAGGTCTCTCCGAACAGCGGCTGGGACAGCTTCTCCACCCATGTTTTCAGCACGTCCGGCACGAGGGGGCGTTCTTCGCGCAGGAATATGACGCCATATTCTGGTTTTGCTGCCGGTCGCTCAGCATCGAAGATGGTTCTCTCTGTCGCCTGCTTGGGGTTGCAGAACTCCACGCTGGGGTGGAAGTGTGGATAGTACAGCACGCCGACGAAGTAGTCGATCTCGCCACGGCGCAGGGCTTCTACCTTTTCCAGAAACGCTGGATACTCCGGACTGTTCGATTCGATGAAATCCTGCTCCTCGATGGTGTCACGGAGCGCAGGCAAGTTGAAGAAATCGAAGTGGAAAAAGATCTCTGTTCCGTCCGCATCATGGGTCAGGCTGAACTCGGCGGCGTCCGGCTGGTCTTCTTCCAGCAGCTGATATGCGCCCCACCAGTAGTTCCAGTGGCGCACACGGATATATTTTTGGTTCATAGGGTTTACTCCTTTCCACGCTCCATTTGCTTCATTTGATATTTTTATTTTAGCACAGATCGTGCTTCTTGGATAGCATTTTCTGCCAGACGGTTTTCCTTTCTGCTAAATGATTTGCTTCGAGAAGCAGAGAAGCGTGTCGCGCCAGCGACGGCGGGTGAAATCTATGTTCGCACAGACTGCGGTGTGTTTGGAGCGTCCGCCCGATTTTCATTTCTGCTATGAAATTTTTGCTTCCAAGCAAAGAGAAACGTGTCGCGGCCGCGCGACGGCGGCATAAGGACTGGACACCTTACGGTTTCCTTGCCCTTATGAATCCCGCCCTTCCCTTCCATCCGGTTTACAATGGTGCCGCCGAAAGGGTGTGAATGTATGACCTCCGCCACAGGCGGGGTTTTCGCAGATCGGATCGTTTCTGCGTCTTGCCCCAAGGGTGTGAATGTATGGTCTCCGCCGCAGGGCGGGTCTTCTTCAGCCTTTGGATGCGTGGCGAGGTGATACGAGCGGGTTTTTCTGTAGG
>JARIAV010000036.1 GCA_029257685.1 Butyricicoccus sp. | reverse complement strand
ACCGATGGCTTGGATCACGCCGTCTTCGATCAGGATATCTCCCTGAACCGTGCAAGAATCATGGACGATGATCCCGTTTTTTATGATCGTACGCATAATAAACTCCCTTTCTGATGATCGCTGTATCAGGCGTGCCTGAGACGGATCGGACAAATGAGTGCAACTGCTCTATCCATAAGGTGGAGTGCCGGATACGCACATTGGATAGATACATGATACATCAATTTGAGAGCACTGTAAACCGCAAAGAGCGCAAAAATAAAAATAATTTTCAGGTATCCTGAATCATTTTTTAGATGCTTTTGGAGACGGATGCTGCGAGGAGGATGGCAGATGCAAAAAATAATTTTTTTGGAGCAAACAGAAAGACGATCGGAAAGGAGAAAGAAATTCAATATCGGGGTGGAGAAATGTTCAAAAAAATCATAAAATGGTGAAAGATGAAAGAAACCGATTTCTGAAAACAGCAATCGGTTTCTTGTTTTGTGTGCAAAAGAATATATTATGTGCCAAAGTAGGAGAAATGCATATAATCTCGCTTGGAAGTCCAAGCATCGCCGCCCCATGCAAAGCCGTGTGCGGCAAACGCGCGTACCACATCGCCGCCAGCGGGGATGGAGTAGGGATCGAGGATCGGGGTCCAATGGGAACCGGTCGTGACCTTGAGGATCTTACCGTTTTGGTCGATGGAACATTCCATGTTTTCCATGTAGTTGAGGTCGATGGCGGTGCCTTGCCGGTGCTCCGAGCGGGTGCTGCTGCGCCATGCATAGCCACCTGCATCCTTGATGGGGAACTTTTCCTCTCCGTCAAAGATCTCGTCGAATACGGCGTGTACTTCGTCTGCGATCGCCTTATGTACCTTGAAGGTTTTGGTGGATGGTGTTTTTTGCCCGCTGGAGAGCAGGGACCAGACCTTGACGGTGATCTGTTCCATATTGGCTTCTGCAACAGCCTGCTCGGTATAGTAGCCGTTTCCCTCACCGAAAACCGCATTTTTCTTTTCTTCCACGGTGCCCGACACGGGGATCGGTTCGTCCATCAGCAGAAACTGTTCTTCTTCCTGATCCAGATCGACCTCGGTCTGGGTGGCACTGTCTGCTTTTGCAGGTGCTTCGCTCCGTGTATCCTTGTCGGCTTTGAATTCGACGACCTCAGATGGACGACTGGCAAGGATGGTATCCGGATCCTTTTTGGTGTCAGAAGGCTTGAGCGGTTTGGCGTCAAAGGTGGATAAGAAACGATTTGCCATGATAAGGGACTGCTCTCGTGTAGCCGTACCTTGCGGCTGGAGCTGTGTGAGTATTTGTCCGTTTCGCTCCGGATCGTTGGAAGTCGAGACCTCGACACCCTTCATGATGCCGGTAGAAAGCATGACCTCTGTGGCACTGACAGCATAGGGGCGCAGATCCTTGCTGTCAGGGAATGACTTCGCGGATACGGTGATATCGGGCTTATCCACCTCGCATTTTGTGCGGATATTATCAAGGATGACACAGAGATCCTGTCGGCTGACCGGCTCATTGGGTGCAAATGTATCGGGATCTCGTCCGGAAACCAGCTTCATTTCATAAGCGGTATTGACATCGGGATCTTTGCAGTCCTTGAAATAGATCTTCTTCGTGCGCGGCACCTTGGTCTGACGTTCGGCTTCATAGAGCTTGAGCGC
>JARIAV010000013.1 GCA_029257685.1 Butyricicoccus sp. | reverse complement strand
GCGATCATTGCGCCTGCGATATCATCGCCCTTGACCTTGATCTCCATTTTGGTTTCTTCCACAAGCTCTGCCTGCTCATCGGGCAGGTACAGGCTGACCGTTTCCGTTTTCTCTGGCTCTTCCTTTTGCTGCTGCTGTGAACATCCAACGATACCAAACGCCAGAACACAGACACACAGCATTGCTGCTACGATTTTTCGAAACATACGATAGACCTCCTGATCTGTTTGCCATAAATACGATTCACCGCTGCTTTGCAAAGAAAAACAGCGCGAGTGTGCCGGGGCCGGAATGTGCGCCGATGGCAGGGCCGACAAAATGAATGAGACTTTCCTCGATCCCAAAGCGGCTCTGCACCTGTTCCTTGACATACTGTGCATCTGCTTCACAGTCTCCATGGGAGATAAAGACGATCCCGTCATAATCCTCCCCGATCTGCTCTCCCATGCGCTTTACCAGATCCTCGAGTGCGTGCTTACGTCCGCGCACCTTGCCGATCGGGATGAGCTTGCCCGCATCATCCACATGCAGGATGGGTTTCATATTGAGCGCAGAACCAATGAATGCCTTGGTACGGGAGACGCGTCCCCCGCGATAGAGATGGAACAGGTCATCGACCGTGAACAGATGCGCGATATGCTGCTTGTTTTCCTCACACCATGCCGCGGTCTCCTCGAACGTATGTCCTGCATCACGCATTTTGACGGCATAATGTACGAGCAGCCCCTGCCCCAGAGATGCAGACAGGGAATCGATCACGATGATCTGCTTCTCCGGAAATTCTTCTCGGATCTCCGCCGCTGCCAGCATCGTACTCTGACAGCTCCCGCTCAGTCCGGAAGAAAACGCAATATGCAGCACGCAGTCATGCGCCTTCAAGATCTCGCGGAACACCTTGCCCGCTTCCTCCGGATTGACCTGTGCCGTTGTCGGCATGGCACCGGCGCGCATTTTTTCATAAAACAAATGGCTGTCCATCGGGTGAAAGGCATCATAGGTCTCCCCCTCGATGGTATAGGTGAGACTCATCAGCCCCACATCATGTTCTTTGAGATAGGCAAGCGGCAGATCGCCGTTATTATCGGTCGTAATTGCAAACGAAGCCATGATCGTCCTCCTTTTTCTGATAAACTTCATCCATTGAGATGTCTGGATGGTTTTAGTATACCACAAGCGCGTACCAAAAACAGCACTGTTTTTGGTACGCGCCCAAGCTCCGCCCTGAGGCGGTCATCTGTTCTTGCAGTACTGCGCGATCACTGCACGTACAAATTTCTGGCATTGCAGACCGGTCGCCTCATCAAATGCTTCCCCATGCAGTGCTGTATTGGACAGGATACGAACCCCAAGAAATGGAACCTCGTATGCCGCGCAGATCTGCGCACAGGCTGCCGCTTCCATTTCTTCCGTCATCGTCCCCCAGTTGGTATGCAGCCAGTGGATGCGATCGAGCTCATTGTTCCAGATATCGCCGGAACCGATCGTTCCGGAAACCACACGCCCCTCTGACCATGTGACCTGCTTTGCAGCTTCCAGCAGCGCGGCATCCGGAAAAAACTCCGTCATCTTGCGTCCATCGCCCGACTCTGCATTGGCGATCTCCAAGCCAAGCGGCTGGACGCTTTCCAGATCGATCCCTGCGCCGCGTGCACGATCAGGCGTGCGTACCGCAGTCATATTGATGACACGCGATCCAATGACGATATCTCCGCGGTGCAGTTCGGGAGAATGTCCGCCAGAAGTCCCCTGATTGATGACCGCACAGGGGGCGAACCGTTCGATGGCAAGTGCCGTTGAAGCGGCTGCATTCGCCATTCCCTGATTGGTGCGCACGATCACGACCGGAATGCCATCCAGTGTACCGCGCATACATTTCCAGCACCCCAGAACCACACGCTCCGCATGTACCAGTTCCTCCATCAAATACAAGGTCTCTGCGTCCATCGCACCAGTATATAAAATCGGCTGCATCTCTGTTCTCTCCATATCTTCCTTAGGATGTCTTTCATTATACCACAAACTGCCTGCAAAGAATATGGTGAAAATCCATCTCTCCGCATCTTTCCGACACAGGATACAAAAAGACTGCCGAGAAACTTCGGCAGCCTTTGCAAAATACAGGGATCAGGATCCCACCTTTTCTGCAGCCCAGATCCCATCTTTGCCCTGCTCCTTCATGCGGCGTGCCCAATACAGGATCGGGGTATCCGCCAGAGAGGTCACGATAAAGATGATGTAGCTGGACAGGATGATACTGATCATGGTTTTTACATCATAAGTACCGGCAAATGCAAACACGGTGAACAGAACGGTATTGAGCAGCTGAGAGATCATGGTCGAGCCATTGTTGCGCAGCCACAGATACTTATGCTTGTCTCCGCTCTTGCGTGTGCTGAGCTTCCACCATGCATGATAGAGCCATACATCGAACGCCTGCGCGATGGCGTAGACGAGGAGGGATGCCAGCATCATACGCGGAGTGTTGGTGAAGATCGCGCGGAAGGACGGCTGTGCCCAGTCGTTGGGGCTGGGTACATACCACATCCACGACTGAGAGACGACAATAAACAGGATACAGGTCGCAACCCCGATGGCAACGGACAGGTTCGCCGCACGCTTGCCCTCATTCTCGGACAGGATATCGGTCACAAGGAAGGTCATGGCGAACAGGATATTTCCGAGCGTCATTTCCATTCCAAATGCATCGACCAGCAGCAGCACCTCGATATTTGCAGCGATGGTTGCGAATACGGTCATGCAGTACAGACCCATCTTGCCAAACAAGCGGTAAAACAGGATCACACTGCCAAATAAAACGACCAGAGAGATCGTCAAAATGATTTCATTTGTCATGATACAGTTCCTCCTACACCAAAATCGGTGTTTTCCATTAAGATATCGACCCGTGGATCGTTTTGATAGTGCGGCGCGACCACCTCGCAGAACGTGCGGATGACTGCCGGATCGGGCTTGATATCGGTCGTATTCTCGACCATCACATTGATGCACACCCGATCGAAGTTTGCAAGTCCGGTCTCCACATCATGCTGCATGGAAGCCGCCGTCTGACCGGAAAGTCCAAAGAGCAGACAACATTCGTCGAACAGCTCTGCGATCTCAGCCGGATCGCTGACCCCGATGCCCTTATGCAGGATGCTTTCCCGATACGAACGGTCAAAGGTCTCCACACCGATCTTGAGACGGGTCCGGATGCCCAGTGCCTCGAAGCGTGCACGCAGCGCCGGGATCTCCCGACGGTGCATCCAATGGCATTCGAAGTGCAGGGTCTCGATGCCCTTTTCCTGACAAACGCGCTCGATCTCCTGCATGGTCTGTTCATCCAGATCGCAGAACGAGCCTGAGTTTATGACCTCCAGCTTTTGGAACTCTCCGGTCACCCGTGCAAGCACGGCGCGGTTGAGCGCAAAATTTGCGGCGGCATCCGGTGACGCATCCATGTGATAGTCACAGAAGGCGCATTTTTTCCACACACAGCCTGCGCCGCGCAGCAATACGATCTCGCGCGGATTTTTTTCCGTGATGACCGAATAGCGGATCATATCCTCCACTGATACATTCCTCCTAAATAAAAAAGTGCGTTCTCCATCCGAGAGCGCACCATCCCATTGCCCGATACGGGCGACAAAAAAGCCATGACCTCCGCAAATACGGCGCATGGGTGTCCTAGTTTTGTTTAGAGACAGGATGGTTACGAACTGTCTGATATGATTTTGAACTTTATTAGTATACCAATCGGCACGCGCTTTGTCAATTTGCAATTTTCCCATTATTTTTTGTGAAATGCACCATCGAAACTGTTAATTTTTGCGGAAATACAAAAAATCTGAATTTTTTTCGGTTATCTCATTGAAATACATTTGTTTTTATGGAATAATAGTCTACATTACCGATTCAGCTTATCATCTGACTGAATCGTGTGAAAAAATCTTTTGGGGGTTTGTACTATGAAAAAAGAACGCAGCAGCTTTACCAGCCGTCTGGGCTTCGTGCTTGCAGCGGCAGGTTCTGCGGTCGGTCTGGGTAACCTCTGGCGTTTCCCATATCTTGCGGCAAAATACGGTGGCGGCACATTCCTGCTCGTGTATATCATCCTAGCCATCACCTTTGGTTTTACCATTATGATCGCCGAGATCGCGATCGGACGCAAAACGCGTCTGTCCTGTATCGGCGCATACAGCGCACTGGACAAGCGTTTTGGCTTCCTTGGCTGGCTCGCCTCCCTTGTCCCCGTCATCATCACACCTTATTATTGTGTCATCGGCGGCTGGGTCATGAAGTATTTCGCAGAATTCCTTTCGGGCAACAGTGCGGAAACGACCTCAGACGCATTCTTCGGGAACTTTATTTCCGTACAGACACCGGGCGCACTCAATACGCCGGTAACCTGGTTCGTGCTGTATGTCCTGCTCAACGCCGTCATCGTTCTCTTTGGCGTGGAAAAGGGCATCGAAAAGGTCAGCCGTATCATGATGCCTGTACTCGTCATCCTGTCCATCATCATTGCCGGATACTCGCTGACGCTTCCGGGCGCAATGGACGGACTCAAGTTCTATCTGCTGCCGCGCTGGGAAGACTTCTCTGTCTTTACCGTACTCGGCGCAATGGGTCAGCTGTTCTACTCGATGTCCCTTGCAATGGGCATCATGATCACTTACGGCTCCTATATGCAGAAGGACAACATTCTGGAGCACTCCGTTACCCAGATCGAGGTCTTCGATACGGGTATCGCGATGCTCGCCGGTCTTATGATCATTCCTGCCATGGTCGCTTTCAGCGGCGGCGATACCACACTCGTTCAGCAGAGCGCAGGCCCCGGCCTGATGTTCGGCGTCCTGCCCAAGGTATTCGACTCCATGGCGTTCGGCGGCTTCATCGGCACGATCTTCTTCCTGCTCGTTCTGCTGGCTGCCCTGACTTCCTCCATCTCCCTGATGGAGACCATCGTTTCGATCGTGGTGGACAAGCTGCATATCAGCCGCCGCACGGCAACCATCGGCGTGATCGTCGGTGTGCTCGCACTCGGTCTGCTCTCCTGCCTTGGCTATGGCCCGCTGTCCGCGATCCAGCCGCTTGGCATGGCATTCCTTGACTTCTTCGACTTTATCTCGAACTCTGTCATCATGCCGATCGTTGCCTTCATCACCTGCCTGCTCATCGGCCACTTTGTCGGCCCGAAAACGGTCATCGATGAGGTCGAATCCTCGGGTGCATTCCACCGCAAAAAGCTGTTTGTGGTCATGATCCGCTGGATCGCACCGGTCATGCTCATCATGATCCTTGTCACAGAGCTTCTCAAGGTCGCTGGCATCATCAAGGTATAAAAAAATAAAAGTGCTGCATCTCAAAGCAGCACTTTTATTTTTGATATGAGACATAAAAACCGACCTTCGGGCATTGGATCAGATATCCCCCCTGAAGGTCGGTTTCCTTTACATGTTCTGCGATGTCAGATCACGGTCGCATCGGTGACGCCTTCTTCCAGCGAACCGGCTGCATAAGCGATGCCGGACTTGCCAGCGAACCAGAATGTGAATGCGCCCTCGTTGTCCACGGAAACCGACTGCATCGACATACGGGAAGCGGCAGGCTTGATCGCCTTGATCTGCGCACGCGCAGCGAGCTCCCACTTTTCCGCATCTGCCTGTAACTTGCGTGCGATCTCACGCGGCAGCTCGGACTCTACGTCCTCGATCTCCAGCACGATGGTCTTTTTACGCCACGGGATCTCACACTGATATACACTGGTCTCGCGATCAAAGCGGAACAGACCCAGAGTATCATCTGTGAAGGTCTTTTCTGCGACCTGTGCCTCGAGCAGCTTTTGCAGATCCTCGTCCTGTGCAGGCTCCGGCAGGTGATCCATCCAGAAGCGGCCCTGCTCTCCCTTGCGCACGGTCATGCGCACGAGTGTGTCGGACGGCAATGAGATCCGGTACAGCTGCGCACGCGCCGGTACGGCCTGTGCGGCAAGCTCAAACAAGCCTTCCTGCACGGTGCCTGTATCCAGACGCTTATATGCAGTGATGCTCTTACGGACGATAACTTCACCCTTCTGACCTGAAGGCTGAATAAAAGCTGCATCTACATCGGTCAATGCGACAATTTCAAATTGCTCTGTCATTGGGATATTCCTCCTTGTCTCTTTTCTATTGTACATGATTTTTCTTCACTTGTCACCATACTTCTGCAATTGACAAAAGAAAGTCTTACGGATATAATGAATTTAGGCTCTTATATATGCTCATAATTTGGTTGAGCGTCTCTACCAACTGCCGGAAACAGTTGACTATAAGTCCTCCATGGGAGGCATGACAGGTTTCCCTCAGTTGTTTTTTTATTTTTGGACGTTCTTTTACACAATTTTCCCAAATAAGGAGGCATATATTCATGGATCGAACGTTTGCACTCAAGGGCGATATCATTTTCAGCCAGACACCGCAGACCCTTGCAGTCTATCCCTCTCATTATGCCATCTGTGAAGATGGCGTATGTGTCGGCGTTTTTGCGCAGCTTCCCACGCGCTTTGCCGAGATCCCCGTCATGGATCACAGCGGAAAGCTCATCATCCCTGGTCTGACCGATCTGCACGCCCATGCACCGCAGTATGCATTCCGCACGCTCGGCATGGATCTCGAGCTGCTCGACTGGCTCAATACCCAGACCTTCCCACAGGAGGCACGGTATGCGGATCTCGATTATGCACGCCGTGCATACAGCATCTTTGTCGATGACCTGCGCCGCAGTGCCACCACACGCGCCGCACTCTTTGGCACGCTCCATGTTCCGGCAACACGGATCCTCATGGAGATGCTCGAACAAAGCGGGCTGGAGACCCTCGTGGGCAAGGTCAACATGGATCGCAACAGTCCGGATGTGCTGTGTGAAGCCGATGCACAGGCTTCTCTGGAAGCAACGCGTGCATGGCTCGCTGATTGTCAGCACCTGAAGCATTGCCGCCCGATCCTCACCCCGCGCTTTCTCCCCAGCTGCACCGATGCCCTCATGGAAGGGCTGCATCGCTTGCAGCAGGAGACCGGTCTGCCCGTGCAGTCCCACCTGTCGGAAAATCAGGGCGAGATCGCATGGGTGCGTGAACTGTGTCCGGAATCGAACGGCTACGGCGATGCATACGATCGCTTTGGCATGTTCGGCGGTGTCGGTTGTCCTACGATCATGGCGCACTGCGTCTGGTCGGATGCGGAAGAACGCGCACGCATGAAGGAGAACGGTGTATTCATCGCACACTGTCCGCAATCCAATGTCAATCTGTCCTCCGGCGCAGCACCTGCTCGCACCTATCTGGAGGAAGGGATGCACATCGGACTTGGTTCGGACATTGCAGGCGGCACCCATCTTTCCATCCTGCGTGCCATGGCAGATGCCGTGCAGTCCTCCAAGCTGCGCTGGCGCCTGCTCGATCAGAGCCTTTCTCCCATCACACTTCCCGAGGCATTCTGGATGGGTACGCGCGGCGGCGGCGCCTTCTTTGGCAAGGTCGGTGCATTTGAAGCCGGTTTTGCATTCGATGCCGTCGTTCTGGACGATTCCGATCTGCCCAGCCCGCTCGACCTGACTCCGGAAGAACGTCTCACCCGTATCATCTACTTGTCCGATGACCGTGCGGTGATCCACAAGTATGTGGACGGACGCAAACTATTCTGAAAGGAACTTTCCCTATGATTTTATCCGGAAAAGAAATTGAAAAGCACATCGGTAACGAAATCATAATCGAACCATTCGACCCCAGCCGACTGAACCCAAACAGCTATAATCTGTCTCTGGCAAACGAGCTGCTCGTCTATGAAAACGATGTATTGGATATGAAGACCCCAAACCCGACGCGCCGTCTTGTCATCCCGCCCGAAGGACTGCTGCTGGAACCCAACCGTCTGTACCTTGGGCGCACCAATGAGTTCACGCGCACGGACGGCTTTGTTCCCATGCTGGAGGGTCGTTCTTCCACCGGACGGCTCGGACTGTTCATCCATGTCACGGCAGGCTTTGGGGATGTCGGATTTTCCGGATACTGGACGCTGGAGATCTTCTGTGTCCAGCCCATTCGCATCTACCCCAATGTAGAGATCTGCCAGATCTACTACCATGATATCCACGGCGAATACGAACCGTATCAAAGCGGCAAATACCAAAACAATACTGGGATCCAGCCCAGCCTGCTCTATCAGGATTTCGAGAAAAACTGATCCATAAACAGGCGCAAAACAAGGAGTGAATCTATTATGACAGTTGGTCAAAGTATTCCACGCGTTGATGCCCATGCAAAGGTCACCGGAACCGCACAATATGTAGGCGACCTTGAACCCCATGATGCTTATTTTGCAAAGATCGTGCGTGCCCCCGTTGCCAACGGTTTGGTACGCGGTTTTGACCTCACCGCCGCGCAGGCCGTCCCGAACGTCGTTCGCATCCTCACCTGTTTTGACGTACCCGACATTCAGTTCCCCACCGCAGGACACCCATGGTCACTCGACCCCGGACATCAGGACATCAGCGACCGCAAGCTGCTCAATCAGCGGATCCGTGTCTGGGGCGATGAGATCGCCGTTGTCATCGCACGCGACCGCGTCAGCGCCGAGCGCGCTGCACGGCTGGTCGTACCCGATATCGAAGCCTACCCCGCAATTTCCACCCCGCAGGAAGCCATGCAGCCGGATGCCATCCCCCTGCATGAAGAGCGACCGAACAACATCGTCGCGCGCACGGAATTCCATGTTGGCGACGGAAGTTTTGCACAGGCTGTGGATACACCGAACACCGTCATGGTCTCCGGTCATTACCATGTGCCTGCCGTACAGCATTGTCACATGGAGCTGGTACATTCGGTCGCCTACATGGAAGGCGACAAGATCGTTGTCATCTCCTCTACCCAGATCCCACACATCGTCCGCCGCGTCTGCGGTCAGGCCCTTGGCATCCCGTGGTCGAAGGTGCGCGTCATCAAGCCGTATATCGGCGGTGGGTTTGGCAACAAACAGGATGTTCTCGTGGAACCGCTCACCGCATGGCTGACCACACAGGTCGGCGGTCACGCCGTCAAGGTCGAGCTGACGCGCGAGGAAGTGCTGGGCTGTACACGCACGCGCCACGCTTTCGACTGGGATGTGCAGGCAGTCGCCACTGCGGACGGCACCCTGCTTGCCCGCACCTATCGCGGCTTTGCCAATCAGGGCGGCTATGCCTCCCACGGGCACGCGATCGCCGCGAATGCGTCCAATGTCTTCAAGCAGTGCTACCGCGACCGGCTGTCACTCGATTCCGAAAGCTTCACGGTCTATACCAACCGTCCGACCGCCGGTGCGATGCGCGGCTATGGCATCCCACAGGGCTGCTTCGTTATGGAAGCCCTGACCGATGACCTTGCCTATGCGCTCCACATGGATCCACTCGAATTCCGCCTCAAAAACTGTGTCGAGGCAGGCTATGTAGACCCACACAACGGGATCACCATGCACTCCTACGGTCTCGATCAGGCGATCGCCAAGGGACGCGCCGCGATCGACTGGGATCGAAAGCGTGCCGCTTATCAGGATCAAACCGGTCCTGTACGCCGCGGTGTCGGCATGGCGATCTTTACTTATAAATCCAACGTACATCCATTCTCTCTGGAAACGGCTTCCTGCCGCATGGTGCTGCACGAGGACGGACGCGTCAGCGTACAGATGGGTGCAACCGAGATCGGTCAAGGCGCAGATACCGTATTCACCCAGATGGCGGCAGAATCCATCGGTCTACCGGTCAGCCACATCGATATCCAGTCCACACAGGATACCGATATCACGCCCTTTGACACGGGTGCTTACGGCTCCCGTCAGACCTATGTCTGCGGGACTGCCTGCAAGCTGACCGGACAGAGCCTGCGTGCAAAGATCCTCGAATATGCCGCATCCATGCACGCACGCGGAGCAGAAGGGCTCACCATCCGTGACGGCATCATCTACGATGAAGCCGATCAGCAGCTGTGCACCGTTGCCGAGGTCGGCATGGAGAGCAGCTACAGCCGCACGCACAGCCTGCATATCACCGCAGAGGAAACCTATCACTGCGAGCAGAACAGCTTTGCGACCGGTGTGTGCTTTGCCGAGATCGAAGTCGATATCCCCTTGGGACAGATCCACGTCCTGCGCCTCGTGAATGTGCATGACAGTGGAAAGATCATCAACCCCAAGCTCGCCGAGGCACAGTGTCACGGCGGCATGAGCATGGGGCTGGGCTATGCGCTGAGCGAGGAGCTGCTGTTTGATGATGCCTGCCGCCCACTCAACGCCAATCTGCTCGATTACAAGATCCCCACCGCGATGGACACCCCTGATCTGGAGGTGCATTTCGTAGAGATCGAGGATCCCACCGCCCCCTACGGAAACAAAGCACTGGGCGAGCCGCCTACCATACCGGTCGCGGCGGCTGTCCGCAATGCCCTGCTCCACGCAACCGGCATTTCGGTCAATTCGCTTCCGCTTACACCCCAAAAGCTCATCGAACATTTCCGGGAAGCCGGCTTATTAGGAGGGAATCGCCATGTTTGATATCAAACGTGTTTACCGTGCAGCCTCCGTTGCCGATGCACTCCGTGCATTGCAGGAGGATCCAGAAAGTGTACTGATCGCAGGCGGTACCGATGTACTCATCCGCGTCCGCGAGGGCAAGATGGCAGGCGCCTCTCTGGTCTCCATCCACGAGCTGCCCGAGCTGACCGGCGTACATAAGGAAACCGACGGCACCATCGTGATCGGCCCCTGTACACCATTTGCGGCGATCACCGCAAACGAGATCATCCAGACCCACATTCCGGCACTCGGAGCGGCTGTCGATCAGGTCGGCGGCCCGCAGACCCGCGAAGCCGGAACCATCGGCGGCAATCTGTGCAACGGTGCAACCAGCGCAGACTCCGCGCCGATGATCCTTGCACTCGATGCCGAGCTTGTGCTGCAAAGTGCGGCGGGCACACGCATCGTCCCCGGCACGGAATTCCACACCGGCCCAGGCCGCACGGTACGCCGCCGCGATGAGATCCTGACCGAGATCCGCATCCGTCCGGAAAACTATCAGGGGTTCGGCGGACAGTATACCAAATACGGCAAGCGTGCCGCAATGGAGATCGCGACGCTGGGCTGTGCCGCACTGGTCAGGCTGGAAGCAGACACAAAGACCATTGCTGACCTGCGTCTTGCCTACGGCGTCGCTGCGCCGACCCCGATCCGTTGTCCGGAGGCGGAAGCCCTTGCTGCCGGACGCGTGCTGGATGATGCACTGCTGGACGAGATCGCACAGACGGCCGCGGCACATGCCGCGCCGCGTTCCAGCTGGCGTGCAAGCCGTGAATTCCGTTTGCAACTGATCGAAGAACTGGCACGCCGCACCATCCGTGCAGCTGCCGAACAAGCAGGAGGGGGATGCTGATATGCTGCAAATCATTGAACTGACCGTCAACGGGCAACCGACTTCCGTTGCCGTGGAGGAGGGCGAGGCCCTGCTCGATACGCTGCGCGAGCGTTTGGGACTGACCAGCGTCAAGCGCGGCTGTGAGGTCGGCGAGTGCGGCGCCTGTACGGTTCTGATCGACGGTAAGGCCGTGGATTCCTGTATCTATCTGTCTGTATGGGCAGCCGGAAAATCCATCCTGACCGTGGAGGGTCTGCGTAAGAACGATGGTACACTGACCACCATCCAGCAGGCGTTCATCGATCAATGTGCAGTACAGTGCGGCTTCTGCACACCGGGGCTCATCCTCTCTGCGCTTGAGATCGTCATGAGCGGCAAAAGCTATACGCGCGACGAACTGAAAAAGCGCATTTCCGGTCATCTCTGCCGCTGTACGGGCTATGAAAATATCCTGAATGCCGTGGAGCAGGCTGTCCGCGAAACACAAAAACAGGCACACGCCAAATAAGCTGCAAAAATGCGGCATCCCTCGCAGGATGCCGCATTCTTATATGTTCACTTACTTGCAGCCTCAACCGCATCCACCGCACGCAGGACGGCTCCACGGAACCCGTTCTCCTCCAACGCGCTGACACCGCGAATGGTCGTACCGCCCGGCGAGCACACGGCATCTTTCATCTCTCCCGGATGCGTGCCCGTCATCACATGCAGCTTGCCTGTGCCGCAAATCGCCTGTCCAGCGAGCCGATACGCGAGCGCGCGGGGCAGCCCATACTTTACGCCTGCATCGCCCAGCGCTTCCAGAAACATCCCGATGAATGCCGGAGAGCAGCCTGCGACCGTACCGGCGATCCCCAGCAGATGTCCCTCCACCGGCTGAATGAGTGCGGTTTTGGAAAACAGCTCATAGAACCTTGCATATTCTTCCTCGGTCAGGCTGTGTTCCTGCTCGCACACGATGACGCCCTCCCCGACAGCGATCGGCGTATTGGGGATGGTGCATATGATATGTACATCCTTTCCCAGCATCGCCTGATAGCGTTCCAATGTGTAGCCGGCTGCAACGGAAACCACGATCTTGCCGATGAGCGCATTGCGCAGGACGGGCAGGAGGCTGGGGATCATATAGGGCTTGACCGCGATCACGACCATATCCACCTGTGCGATCATTTCCTCTGCACTCCGGCAGGGCACAAAGCCGAACGGCTCTGTATTCCGGCACAGCTTCTCCCAGTCACGCGCACAGGCATATACTGCTTGCGGCGCGATCGCCTCCTTCTGATACAGGCCCCGTGCCATCGCCTGCGCCATATTGCCAAATCCAAAAAAACCGATCTTCATGCCTAGTCTCCTCTTTCCTGTTCGTTGTCATAAAATACAGCATCTAAAATAAGTCCATGCGGCGGCATCGTGATGCCTGCCTGCGTGCGGTCTTCGCTTTCCAGTATGCGCCGCATATCCGCAGGAGCGCGCTTGCCCATACCGACTTCCATCAGGGTCCCTGCAAGGATCCGCACCATATTCTGCAAAAATCCGGTCCCCTCAAAGGTCATGCGCACCTCTGCGCCCACGCGTTCCACCTCAGCACGATACAACGTGCGCACGGTGGATTTTTTCATTTTCTTGTTGCCGCAGAATGCCCGAAAATCATGTCTGCCAAGCAGTTCTCCTGCTGCCTGCTGCATTTTTTCCACATCGAGTGGATCTTCCACACGGCAAAGATACTTGCGTTCGAACACATTGGGGGTGTCACTGTTCCAGATGCGATAGATGTATCGCTTTCCCGTCGCATTGAGCCTTGCATGGAAGCGTTCCTCTGCATAGGCGCAGTCGATGACCGCGATATCTTCGGGTAAATACCGGTTGAGATACCGCGCGATCTCCTTGGGTGAACAGGCGGTCTGGATCTTAAAGTGCGCAGACTGCGCGCGTGCATGCACGCCTGCGTCCGTGCGCCCTGCGCCATGGATCTCCACCTGATGCCCGGTCATCTCGGACAATACCGATTCGATCTTTCCCTGTATGGTCTGCTCGCTTTTGAGCCGCTGCCAGCCATGATAGCGGCTGCCATCATAGGCAATGGTGATTTGAAAGTTCTGCATCGCGCCTCCTCTATCCTTTCAGATGGGATACTTCCCCACCCATATGATCCTTGCGTTATTATATCATAAACCCAATATATTTTACAGTTTTTCTTTTCTTTCCCCGATAAATATGGTATACTAATACAATCATTTTTGGGAGGAAATTTTCTTATGAAAAAAACGATATCTGCACTGCTTCTGCTTGGACTGCTTTCAGGCTGCGGCGCACAGCCATCCAGCACACCGGAAGTGAAGTCACCTGCAAACACAGCACAGCAGGACGAAACGGAAGCGGTTTCCCTGAAATTCACGGCAAAGGATCTGGATGGAAACGATGTCGATGACTCTGTATTCTCCAACACCAAGCTGACCATGATGAATGTCTGGGCGACCTTCTGCAACCCCTGCATCAAGGAAATGCCCGATCTTGGGGAGCTTGCAGCCGCAGGCGGCACGGATTACCAGATCATCGGTGTATGCGCCGATCTGGACGAAACCGAAGAGATGCTGACGACTGCAAAGGAGGCAGTTTCCAAGACCAATGCAAACTATCTCCATCTTCAGCCCTCAGAAAGTCTGCTGCCCGTCCTGACTGCGACCTCTGCGGTACCCGTCACGTTCTTCTTTGACAGTGAGGGGAAGCTGGTCGGTCAGGGGATCGCGGGTGCGAAAGAGAAGGAATTTTGGGAGAAGGAGCTTGAGACACGGCTGGCACTGGTAGAGGCAGACGCAGCGGATGACGCGGCTGCAGCCGATGATGCAGAAGACGCGCCAGACGCCGACAAGCCTGAGGAAAAATCTGATGCCGCAGCGGAATAAAAAATACATCGCACCCGCACTTCTTGTTTTGAGCGCACTTCTGATCTTTTACGGTGCGGTCGATGGAGAAGCAGCGATCGTACTGCGTAAGGCAACCAAAATCTGCTTGGAATGTATTGGAGTGGGCTGATATGAAACATCTGAGACTTTTTGTACAGGCATGTTTTGCCGCCCTCACCAATGGCTATGTGCGCGGCTTTGCCGAGGGGAAGATCTATGAAGGGCCGCTCAAGCTGATCTGTCTGCCTGGGCTCAACTGCTATTCCTGTCCAGGTGCTGTCGGCGCGTGCCCCATCGGTTCCCTGCAAGCCGTTCTGGGCAGCCGCGGACGGCAGGTCTCCTTTTATGTCCTTGGCTTCCTGATGGCATTCGGTGCATTTTTCGGACGCTTCGTGTGTGGGTGGCTGTGTCCCTTCGGTCTGTTTCAGGAGCTGCTGCACAAGATCCCCTTTCCCATCAAGCGCAAAAAGCTGCCTGCGGATCGCTTTCTGCGCAGCATCAAGTATCTGCTGCTCGTTTTCTTCGTGATCCTGTTCCCGATCTTTCTGGTCAGTCCGGTAGGGATCGGCGATCCAACCTTCTGTAAGTATATCTGTCCGGCAGGCATCCTGTTTGGCGGCATCCCCCTGACTGTCGCAGATGCAAGCATCCGCGCTGCGGCTGGCAGTCTGTTCCTGTGGAAGCTCGGCATCCTCATTGCCGTGATCGGATGCGGCATCATCGTGCACCGTCCCTTCTGCCGTTATCTGTGCCCGCTGGGTGCGATCTATGGTCTGTTCAACCCCATCGCCCTCCTGCGCTATGAGGTGGACACCTCCAAATGTGTGGACTGCGGAAAGTGCAAGTCTGTCTGCCCTATGGATATCGACCTGCACAAGGATCCAAACAGCCGTCTGTGCGTGCGCTGCGGCAAATGCAAGAAAAGCTGCCCCACGGGCGCGATCATAAACCCTATTTTACAAACCATGCACAAATATCGCGCCCACGGGCACCCACAAAAAGAGGACTGAAAACGGTCCTCTTTTTGATATAGTAATTTCAACAAAATAATTGTCAAAATTTTGTGTAATATAAGGATTCCTTTTCGCGATATGAAGTGTTATATTATCAACAAGAAAGGAGTTGCATGAGAATGAAAAAGATTTATAAAGGTTTACTTGCTGCAACTTTACTGACCAGCACCATCGCCGGAAGCACTGCTTTCGCTGCCACTGCACCACTTGTTTATGATCCCAATAACGGATATCTTATTTCTACACAACAGATCGAACAGCCCGATGGCAGCTACGCCACTGAGAAACTCTATTCCAGTCAGGCACCTGCACTGGAAAAGAGAGATCCTCTGATCTATGATCCGGATAATGGATACCTGCTCTCTACACGGCGGATCGAAAAATCGGACGGCAGCTACACCGTCGAAAAGATCTACTCCAACGATCCTCCGGTTTTTGATACTTTGCAGTCTTACAACACGCAGATCTTCCGTAAAACGATGTCAAAATATAACGCAAAGGGTACCCTGCTCCTCTCTTGCAGAGTGACTGCGACCTTTGACTGGAGTCTGGACAGCGAGATCTCCCGTGCCTATCGCATTTCCGGTGAGGTCCTTTACACCAGAGGCGGTAAGGTTTCAAGAAAGTACCTTGTAACAGAGGGCAACGAGACCGAGAAATCTTCTGTCAATTACAGCTTCATCCGCCGCACACCATCGGGTGCTAAGGAAGAATATGTTGTTTCCCTTTCCTGCACACAGAAGGGCTTCGCAGAATAACGATCGACTATATTGGAAAGCAAAGAGGCAGATGCAATGCATCTGCCTCTTTTATCAACAATGTTTCCTGATACGATCAAAAACTCTATATTGAATAAAACTTTTTTAGATTGGATGGTGTTATTATGTCCCCTCGATGCTCTGTCTGTGGTAAGTCAATGATACAATGGACGGAAACCGAAGATGGCAGAAAATTCTGCTCTGATGCTTGCTACGAATCCACACTTCCAAGATGCTCCGTCTGCGGCAAGCCAATGAAACAGTGGACCGAGACAAAAGATGGCAAGAAATTCTGTTCCGACGCTTGCTATACATCCGCTCTCCCAAGGTGCTCTGTCTGCGGTAAACCCATGCAACAGTGGACCGAAACAAAAGATGGTAAAAAGTTCTGCTCCGACGCTTGCTATTCATCTACTCTCCCAAGATGCTCTGTCTGCGGTAAACCCATGCAGCAGTGGACCGAAACCGAAGATGGTAAAAAGTTCTGCTCTGACGCTTGCTATGAATCTATTCTCCCAAGATGTGCTGTCTGCGGCAAGCCGATCCAAAAAGGCTTCCATGATCGATCCGGAAAACATTATTGCAGTGAAGCATGTTTTGAAAAGACCCTTCCCAAATGTGCCGTCTGTGGTAAACCCATGCAGCGGTGGACCGAAACCGAAGATGGTAAAAAGTTCTGTTCCGATACCTGCTATGAATCTATTCTCCCAAGATGTGCTGTCTGCGGCAAGCCAATGAAACAGTGGACCGAAACAAAAGATGGCAAGAAGTTCTGTTCCGATACCTGCTATGAATCCACCCTCCCCAGATGTTCTACTTGTGGAAAACATATGAAGAACTGGATCGAAACCTCCGATGGACATAAGTTCTGTAACCAAAGCTGTCTGGATCATGCACAAAAGACGCGTTCTGGACAACCCAAAGTAGATATGTCTGGCACCCTTACAGCACAAGAGCTTGCATACTTGACAGGTTTGGAAAAAGATGACTGCGAAAAATTCATGTCCGTCAACAGTATCAATGGCGATCAGGCGCTTGAAGCAATCGATATATTTATGCAATCGCTCAATGAGCATGTGACCGTTCCATTCGAAATTGCAGCCTGCCTGAAAAACGCCGGTATTTATAGTAAATTGGCATCCAGACTTTCTTCTTACAACACCATGCGCGGTGGTACCAAGGGCTATGGCGGCTTTGTATTTGAAGAATTGCACGCAGCGGATGCCGCTTCCAAGGGGGTTTCGATCGATGTACTCAACAACAACGGCCCCGCTGATTTTATTGTCGTGGATGCAAACGGCCATGAAACCCTTCTGCAAGCAAAAGCAGGCTATAAAGCCAATCAAATCGATTGGTCAAAATACAAAGGACAGAAAATCATTGTAGACCGTGGAAACTCTGTCCTTGCCAATGATGCCCGCGCTGCCGGATTACAGGTCGAAGAATCTGCGATTTATAAATCACAGGCCGATTGCCTTGCACGCGCCCAGCAATGGGAAAGCAAGCTAACCGGCAGCTCTACCGCTCCCTTCACGGCTACTGCGGCCTCTGCACATTATGCTGGGTTGGCGAGTGCAAAGCTGGCCGCACGAGTCGGACTTTCCTTAAACATGGGCGCGACGATCTATGATCTGGTTTCCGGAGACAAAAGCTTTGATGAGGCAGCTTCCGACTTCATAGCAGATGGTATCATGATCACAGGAAGTGCCTACCTCAGTGGCGCTGCACTAAGCATTGCAGGAACAGCTGTATCCGCTGTAGCTGGAACGGCTACTGGTATGGCAGTTAGTTCAGCCGTTGCGGGCGCTGCCGCTACGGTCAGCAGCACCGCGATCGGTGGCGCTGTTATGGCGGGGATCGGATCGGCTGCTGCAAGTATCGGTGCTGCTGTTGCATCAGTTGCATCGGCTCCCCTAATCCCCTTCGTGCTCGGTGGAGCTGCAATTGGATTCCTCGGAAAATGTTTTCGCAAAAAATTCTGACGATCAAAGAACTGTTTGTTTCTACTGAGGCGTCTCTGAAAATAACGAAATCGACGAGTTCTTCACAGGACATGTACAGACACAAGGCGAAAAAATCAAAAAGATCCTGAATAGCTCCTGCGTATCGTTCCCGCATCTGATTCCCTGAATCGTAAAAAGAAACCAGGATTTCAGCTTTTCAGGCCCTCCTGAAAAATGATACTTTGATTTATCCGGTATACGAAAACGGAGTGTATTTCTTTTGATACACTCCGTTTCTTTTCCTTATCATGATATAGGATTATTTACTCCACTGCTTCCAGCAGTTCATTCTTCACGCGCCACAGCTTTTCCGAGTAATCCACATAATAGGTCTGCGGATTTTCAAAGCGGCGGATCTGCTCCCAAAGGGTCTCGATCTGTTCGCTGCAATACTTGCGCACCTCCTCGATCGAAGGACAGTCATAAACGCGCGTCCCCTTATCAAAGAGCTGCACCTGCAAGGGCTTGACCACATAATCGGTAACGATCTTTTTCTTCCATGTATGGATGGGATGGAACAGCATATATGGCTGATCCTCATGGATGACTTCATCATGGAGGGTCAGGACGTCGCCCAGCGCCTTTCCGGTCAGCTTATCAAAGAATCGATAGGGCTTTTTGAAATGCGGTGTGGTGATCTTTTCCACGTTCTCGGAAACCTTGATCTTCGGGATGATCTCATGCTGCTCATTTTCCACTGCAACGAGCTTGTATACGCCCCCGAATACCGGCTCTGACTTCGAGGTGATGAGGCGCTCGCCGATGCCAAAGGAGTCGATCTGTGCGCCCTGACCAATGAGGTCACGCACCAGATATTCGTCGAGCGAGTTGGAAGCCATGATCTGCATATCGGGATAGCCTGCCGCGTCGAGCATTTCGCGCGCCTTGATGGAAAGATATGCAATATCGCCCGAGTCCAGACGGATGCCCTTGGGACGGATCCCCATGGGTGCCAGCACTTCATTTGCGACCCGAATGGCATTGGGCACGCCCGACTTCAGGACATTATAGGTATCCACAAGGAATACGCAGTTGTCCGGATAGATTTCCGCATACGCACGGAATGCCTCATATTCCGTATCAAACATCTGCACCCAGGAATGTGCCATCGTGCCGCCTGCCGGGATCTGGTAGTCCCGATCCGCCAGCACGCACGCCGTGCCCTGACAGCCGCCGATATACGCCGCACGCGCGCCATATACCGCACCGTCATAGCCCTGCGCGCGCCGCGAGCCGAACTCCAGCACGGTGCGCCCCTTGGCCGCCCGTGTGATACGGTTTGCCTTGGTCGCAATGAGGGTCTGGTGATTGATGGTGAGCAGGATCATGGTTTCTACGAACTGCGCCTGCACCATAGGGCCGGCTACGGTCACGATCGGTTCGCCGGGGAAGATCGGTGTGCCCTCCGGAACCGCCCACACATCACACTCAAACTTGAAATCTCTCAGATATTGCAGGAACCTTTCACTGAAGCAGCCACGGCCGCGCAGGTACTCGATATCCTCCTCTGTAAAATGCAGGTTCTCAAAGTAATGTACCAGCTGCTCCACGCCTGCCATGACGGCATAGCCTCCCCCATCCGGTACACGACGGAAGAACATATCAAAGTACGCGCGGCGGTCGCCCATCCCCTTTTCCAAATAGCCATTGGCCATGGTAAATTCGTAAAAGTCGGTGAGCATGGTCAAATTCTTGTCCTGAATCATAAAATTCCTATCCCCTTATTTATGAAAGAGGCGTTCCAGAAGCGAACGCCGATCCAATCAGATATAATGCTATTTTAGTCCTATCTGCCTGAAATAGCAAGTGATTTGTTCAGCTTTTTGGGAGTTTCTTCCTTTCATATTCCACTTTTTTCCATGCGTCTATCGTATATTTATTCATTTAATAAAATATTTATAAAATTTCTCTTGCATTTCAAAACACACAGGCGTATAATAATACCATCTTAAAAACAACTGCTTCTGGAGGAGATTTTCAGATGGAAAAGAAATATAACAAAGTCGTTTTGGCATACTCCGGCGGTCTGGATACGTCCGTCCTCATCCCGTGGCTCAAAGAGCATTATGGCTGTGAAGTCATCGCAGTCTCGGGCAATGTCGGTCAGGGTACTGAGCTCGATGGTCTGGAAGAAAAAGCACTCAAGACCGGTGCTTCCAAGCTCTACATCGAAGATCTGACCAAGGAATTCGTAGATGACTTCATCATCCCGACCATGCAGGCTGGTGCCACCTATGAGCAGTACCTTCTGGGTACCTCCTTCGCAAGACCCATCATCGCAAAGCGCATCGTTGAGATCGCACTCAAGGAGGGCGCAGATGCGATCTGCCACGGCTGTACCGGCAAGGGCAACGATCAGGTGAGATTCGAGCTTGCGATCAAGGCATTTGCGCCGCACATGGACGTCATCGCACCGTGGCGGTTCTGGGAACTCAACAGCCGTGAGAAAGAGATCGAGTACGCAGAAAAGCACAATATCCCGCTGAAGATCAACAAGGAAACCAACTATTCCAAGGATAAAAACCTGTGGCATCTGTCCCATGAGGGTCTGGATCTGGAAGATCCGGCGAACGAAGCCCCCATCAACAAGCCCGGTTTTCTGGAGCTGGGCGTCTCTCCGGAGCAGGCCCCTGATGTGCCGACCTATGTGACCATCCACTTTGAAAAGGGTGTCCCGACCGCAGTCAACGGAACCGAAATGGATTCCGTTGCCCTCATCGAGACCCTCAACAAGCTGGGCGGTGAAAACGGCTGCGGCATTCTGGATATCGTGGAAAACCGTCTTGTGGGCATGAAGTCGAGGGGCGTCTACGAGACACCGGGCGGTGCTGTCCTGTATGCGGCACACCAGAAGCTCGAGGAGATCACACTGGATAAGGAGACCCAGCACTACAAGCAGCAGCTGGCACTCCACTTTGCCGATCTTGTATATAACGGTCAGTGGTACACCCCCCTGCGCAAGGCGATGACTGCTTTTGTGACCGAGACCCAGCAGACCGTCACGGGAGATGTCAAGCTCAAGCTGTACAAGGGCAATATCATTCCGGCTTCCGTCACCTCCCCCTACTCGCTCTACTCGGAGGATATCGCGACCTTCGGCGAGGACGATTCCTACGATCAGGCAGACTCCGCTGGATTCATCAATCTCTTCGGTCTGCCGCTCAAGGTTCGTGCCATGCATGACCTCGCACTTCAGGATAAAACAGGCACCGGCTTTCCTTCGGTAGAATAATTTTGACCAGCTCACACGGGGCAAGGCCACTTGCCCCGTGTATTTTTATATGACATTCACGCAACTGTGATTGAGAAACGAGGACTTTTTATTATGGCTAAACTATGGGCAGGACGCTTTCAGAAGGAAACGGATGCGGTCGTAAATGACTTCAACTCCTCCGTTATGTTTGACTGCCGTATGTATGCAGAGGATATCCAGGGCTCCATCGCCCATGCAACGATGCTGGCACAGCAGGGGATCATCTCACAGGAAGATCGGGACGCGATCACGCAGGGGCTGCAAGATCTGCTCGCAGAGATCGAAGCAGGCAAGATCGAATTTTCTCCTGCGCTCTATGAAGATATCCACATGGCAAATGAACAGCTCTTGACCGAGCGCATCGGTGATGCCGGCAAGCGGCTGCATACGGCACGTTCACGCAACGATCAGGTCGCACTGGATATGCGCCTCTATGTACGCCGTGAGATCCACGAGATCCGCGCACTCGTGCTGCACTTCATGCAGGTGCTGTGCGATGTGGCAGAGCAGCACCGCGAATCGGTCATGCCCGGCTACACCCATTTGCAGCGTGCACAGCCCATCACCTTCGCCCATCATCTGATGGCGTATGCCAATATGCTCAAGCGCGATGTGCGCCGTCTGGACGACTGCCTTGCAGGCATGGACGCTTTGCCGCTCGGCTCAGGCGCACTCGCAGGTACGACCTATCCCATCGACCGCACGCTGGTTGCAGAACTTCTGGACTTCTCCGCAGTCATGGATAACTCGCTGGACGGAGTATCCGACCGCGATTACTGCATCGAGCTTTGCTCCGATCTCTCCATCCTGATGATGCATCTGTCCCGTCTCTCGGAGGAAGTCATTTCCTGGTGTTCGTGGGAATTCAAGTTCATCGAGCTTGACGACGCCTACTCGACCGGCTCCTCCATCATGCCGCAGAAAAAGAATCCCGATATCTGTGAACTGATCCGCGGTAAGACCGGCCGCGTCTACGGTGCGCTCACCACCCTCCTCACCTTTATGAAGGCGATCCCGCTCGCATACAACAAGGATATGCAGGAGGACAAGGAAGCGACCTTTGAGGCGATCGATACGGTCAAGAACTGTCTCAAGGTGATCGCGCCCATGTTCCAGACCATGACCGTCCTGACAGAGAACATGGAGAATGCAGCCAAGCGCGGCTTCATCAACGCGACCGACTGCGCCGACTATCTCACCAAAAAGGGAATGCCCTTCCGCGATGCCTACAAGGTAACGGGTACGCTGGTGCATACCTGTATCGAACAGGGCAAGACGCTCGATACCCTCACCCTTTCCGAATATCAGGCACACTCTCCCCTCTTTGAAGAAGATATCTACCATGCGATCGATCTTGGCACCTGTGTGCGGGAGCGTCGCTCCTTGGGCGGCCCTGCCCCCGATGAGGTATCGCGCCAGATCGAAGGGATCCGGAGCTTCCTCCATGCACAGAAGGAGGAAGCCTGATGCGCCCAAAGATCTATATCGACGGCAAGGAAGGCACGACCGGACTTCAGATCCATGCGCGTTTGGGTGCGCGTGACGATGTGGAGCTGCTGTACATCGATGATGACAAGCGCAAGGATCTCACCGAACGCAAACGCTTCCTCAATGCCGCAGATATCGTTTTCCTGTGCCTGCCCGATGCAGC
Source organism: Butyricicoccus sp. (assembly GCA_029257685.1). Taxonomy (GTDB): domain Bacteria; phylum Bacillota; class Clostridia; order Oscillospirales; family Butyricicoccaceae; genus Butyricicoccus. Next base: position 4,406 of record JARIAV010000013.1, on the reverse strand, counting down.
GGCACGGGAAGCGGTATCGCTCATCGAGAACCCCAACACACGCGTGATCGATGCTTCCACCGCTCACCGCACGGCGTCTGACTGGGCGTATGGCTTTCCGGAACTTTCCACCGCACACCGCAATGCCATTGCGTGTGCCAAACGCGTTGCCAATCCCGGCTGTCATGCGACGGGTCTCATCGCCTCGGTCTATCCGCTCATTGCGAGCGGGCTGCTTACGAAAGATACACCGCTCACCTGCTTTTCTCTGACCGGCTATTCGGGCGGCGGAAAAAAGATGATCGCAGAATATGAAGCACCCGAAAAGCATCTGGAGCTCTATGCCCCGCGGATCTATGGCTTGAATCTCTGCCATAAGCATCTGCCCGAAATGCAGGCGGTATGCGGACTGACACAGCCCCCTGTATTCTGTCCCATCGTAGATGATTATTATAAGGGCATGGCGACCACGATCATGCTCCCAAACCACAGCGCACAAGCAGTCTGGGAGACGCTCTCTGCGCACTATGCAGGGCAGGCACTGGTTTCCGTTGCCCCTCTTGAAGCTGGCTCCGCTATGCTCTCCGCCAACACGCTGGCAGGACATGACGGACTGACACTCTTTGTCAACGGACATGACACGCAGACCATCGTGACCGCCCTCTTTGATAATCTCGGCAAGGGCGCATCGGGCGCGGCTGTCCAAAATATGAATCTCATGCTCGGTCTGGACGAAACCACCGGACTATCAGATACGCCCTAATCCCATAAAAAGGAGAATCCCCCCTCATGTATGAAATCATTTCAGGCGGCGTCACTGCCGCACAGGGCTTTTCAGCCGGTGCCACACGCTGCGGCATCAAAGCCTCCTCAGAAAAAAACGATACCGCGGTCATCTATTCCGAAGTCCCCTGCACGGCTGCCGCCGTGTACACAAAAAACCGCGTGCAGGCATCCCCCATTCAGGTCACCCGCGCTCACCTTGCCGATCAGCGTGCACAGGCAGTGATCGTGAATTCCGGAAATGCCAATGCCTGCGCTCCGGATGGACTGGAAAACGCAAACCGAGAAGCTGCCGCGTGTGCCAAGCTGCTGGGTCTGTCTGAAGAAGATATCATCGTATGCTCGACCGGCGTGATCGGACAGCGGCTCAACATCGAGTGCATCGAGGAAAACCTGCATACGCTGACGCTATCCCCCGATGGTTCACACGCTGCGGCAACGGCGATCATGACCACGGACACCGCGGAAAAATGTGCAGCGGTTTCGTTCTTTCTTGATGGAAAGCAGTGTCATCTGGGCGGCATCTGTAAGGGTTCCGGTATGATCCATCCCAACATGGGAACCATGCTGTGCTTCCTTACGACCGACTGTGCCATTGACGGCGATCTGTTGCAGGCACTCCTCCGCAAAGCCGTGCAGAAGTCGTTCAACCGCGTTTCCGTGGACGGGGACACCTCAACAAACGATACCTGCTGTATCCTCGCTAACGGGCTTGCAGGGAACGAACCCCTGTGTACGCCCGAGGCTGCCACCGACTTCTATGTGGCATTGGAAGCCGTCTGCATCACACTGGCACGCAAGATCGCCGCAGATGGAGAGGGGGCTTCCCGTCTCATGACCTGCACGGTACATGGCGCGCAGGACGAAGACACCGCCGAGGGGCTGGCAAAGGCTGTCTGCAAATCCTCCCTTGTGAAGGCTGCCATGTTTGGTGCGGACGCAAACTGGGGACGTATCCTGTGTGCGATGGGATATTCCGGCGAGACCTTCGATCCGGAAGCCGTAGACGTTGCATTTTCCTCCAACGCCGGAACGGTTGCCGTCTGCAAGGCCGGACGCGCACTGGATTTTGACGAGGCCCTTGCAAAACAGATCCTCTCAGAGGATGAAGTCACGATCACAGTCGATCTCCATGACGGCACCCATTCGGTCACGGCATGGGGCTGTGACCTCACCTATGACTATGTAAAGATCAACGGCGACTACCGCACCTAAGGAGCACAGCTATGCATACATTCGATCCGGCTGCCAACGCCAGCGTACTGGTGGAGGCACTCCCCTATATTCAGGAATACTATGGTCAAACCGTTGTCGTCAAATATGGCGGCAATGCCATGATCAATGAAGAATTGAAAGATGCCGTCATTCATGATATCGTCCTGCTGTCCCTTGTGGGCGTGCGTGTCGTGGTCGTGCATGGCGGCGGCCCCGAGATCTCCGATATGCTGAAGAAGATCGGCAAGGAATCCCGCTTTGTCAACGGGCTGCGCTATACCGACCGCGAGACCATGGACATCGTACAAATGATCCTGTGCGGCAAGGTCAACAAGGATCTTGTGACCCTGCTCCAGCACGCCGGCGGTCAGGGCATCGGTCTGGGCGGTATGGATGGCGGCCTGTTCTGCGCCAAGCGTCTGACCGATGCGCAGAACACCGACTACGGCTATGTGGGCGATATCGTCTCGGTCAACCCACAGCCTGTCATCGATGTGCTGAGCCGCGGCTATATCCCCGTCGTTTCCACCGTCGCGCAGGGCATCGACGAGGATACCAACTACAACATCAATGCAGATACGGCTGCTGCCAAGCTCGCCATTGCGCTGGGCGCAAAAAAGCTCATCCTGCTGACCGATGTGCGTGGTCTGCTCCGTGATCCAAAGGACGAAACGACCTTGCTCCCGCGCCTCAAGGTATCCGAAGTGCCTGCGCTTATCAAGGAAGGTGTCATCTCAGGCGGCATGATCCCCAAGGTCGATTGCTGTGTCGAGGCGATCCGCAAGGGCGTAGAGCGTGCCAACATTCAGGACGGACGTGTCAAGCACTCCATCCTGATCGAATTATTGAGCGATGCCGGTGTGGGCACGATGTTTGTTTGATCGGACAGGGGGATCTACTTATGACTTATCAAGAACTCAAAGCACAAGAAGAACAATATGTCATGCAGACCTATGGCAGATTTCCCATTGCCCTCGATCATGGCAAGGGTGCTGCCCTCTGGGATGTATCGGGCAGGCACTATATCGACCTGACCTCGGGCATCGGGGTCAACTGTCTGGGGTATGACCATCCGGTACTCACGGAAGCGATCACCAAACAGCTCCATACACTCATGCACGTTTCCAACCTGTTCACTACAGAGCCTATGGTACAGACTGCCAAAACGCTGGTGACTGCCACCGGTATGGGGAAGGTGTTCTTTGCAAACTCGGGTGCAGAATCCAACGAGGGTGCGATCAAGCTGGCGCGTAAATATTCCTTTGACAAATATGGCGCAGGACGGCATAAGATCGTAACCCTTTGGAACTCCTTCCATGGACGCACCATCACGACCCTCAACGCCACAGGGCAGACCCGCTTCCATGATTTCTTTTTCCCCTTCACGGAAGGCTTTGACTATGCCAAGGCAGGCGATCTGGACGACCTCCGATCCAAGGTCGATGACAGCACCTGTGCCATCATGATGGAGCTGATCCAAGGGGAAGGCGGTGTCCTGCCGCAAGATCCTGCCTTCGTCAAAGCAGTGGAAGCCCTGTGTCGGGAAAAGGATCTGCTCCTCATCATCGACGAGGTACAGACCGGTATCGGACGTACCGGCTCACTGTTCTGCTTCCAGCAGTATGGGATCCAGCCGGATATCGTCACGATGGCAAAGGGACTGGGCGGCGGCGTGCCCATCGGCGCGGTCCTGGCAGGCAAGTCCTGCTGTGATGTGCTGACCCCCGGCACCCATGCCACGACCTTCGGCGGCTCTCCGACCGTATGCGCTGCCGCAAATGCGGTGCTTTCCGTGGTCAATACACCGGACTTTCTCAGAGAAGTCCGCGAAAAGGGTGCATATCTCAAGCAAAAGCTCCTCGACCTCCACTCCCCCATCATCCAAGGGGTACGCGGCTCCGGTCTCATGCTCGGCATCATCGTTCCGGACGGTCAGCACAGCGCACTTGCGCAAAAACTCATCGCACAGGGCGTACTCGTCCTGACCGCCGGACAAAACGCGATCCGTCTCCTGCCGCCGCTCACCATCACCTATGCAGAGCTGGACGAAGCCCTCGCCCGCATGCAGCCTGTATTTTGCAGCTAAACAGAAAGGATTCTCGCCATGAAACATTTGCTCAAACTGCTCGACCTCTCCTCCGAGGAGATCATTTCCATTTTGGATCTTTCCGATCAGCTCAAATACGAAAAGAAGAACCATATCCCCCACCCGCTGCTTGCCGGAAAGTCGCTGGGTATGATCTTCCAGAAATCCTCCACCCGTACTCGTGTCTCCTTTGAGACCGGTATGTATCAGCTGGGCGGTCAGGCACTGTTCCTGTCCTCACGGGACTTGCAGATCGGACGCGGAGAGCCGGTACAGGATACGGCGCGTGTCCTCTCACGCTATCTCGATGGCATCATGATCCGTACCTTTGAACAGCAGGAGG
>JARIAV010000323.1 GCA_029257685.1 Butyricicoccus sp. | reverse complement strand
ATGGATCAGGAAGAAGCGAACGCAATGCAGCTGATCGAAAGCATGGTTGCGGCTGTTCCGCCTCCGTCTAACCACATCATCGACGTATTGGCGTGACACAAAAAAGACGTCTATCTGAGCAGATAGTGAACTTGTCAAGCAAAAGTAGGCACTAATTAAAAAGAATCAGAAGCCCAGTTCGGTTTTGTACTGAACTGGGCTTTTGTATCTCGGTGCGTAGGCTCGTCTGCGTGTATTAAAGTATTCAACATACTGATTCAGGAGAGCGGGGACATCTTCTGCGTTACTTAGATCGTAGTCGAGGTATAGCTCTGCTTTTATCCAACCATTTAGTGCTTCAATGATTGGATTATCTGTAGGAGTTCCTTCTCGCGACATTGAACGAACGATATTATAATCATTATGGGTCAGATTGTCAGAAAATACCCATCCGGTATTGTCAAATACATCTCCAGCAAGTTGCTGGTATCCATGAGAAGGATGCAGTTTGCTTTCAGATCTCTCTTTACTCATGCACATATTAGATTGTTTCTAACGTTGTACTGCCCTGCTGATTGTCTAACTGCTGTGTGCTCATCCAGATGCTTCCGGATAATTTCGAGTTTTGCTCTTTTGTCCATTTGCGATGTGGTGTTCCCTTTTTACCCATGCCTCCTTTTCTTTTATGATACTTCGGATCTATGAATAGAAAAAGTAGACACCCACACTTTTTGTGAGTGCCTACTGTTATCTTACAAGTTCACGAAAGCGAGGCTTTCGACCTTTTTTGTATGCGAAAAAACAGCTTACAGGGAAATGACCTGATCGCGTGCAGGGCCAACACCCAGCATGGAAACACGGCAGCCGCAGATCTTTTCCAGTGCCTTGATATAGTTCTGGATGGACTGTGGCAACTCCTCGAAGGTGCGGCAGTTTGTGATATCGGCGTCGAAGCCCTCGAACTCCTCGTAGATGGGGGTACAGTGCTCCAGATCGGCAAAGTTTGCAGGGAATTCCTCGATGCGCTTGCCGTTCATCTCGTAGGCAACACAAACCTTGAGCTTGGGCAGACCGCGCAGCGGATCGATCTTGTTGATGACGATTTCCGTCATACCGTTGACGCGGATGGCGTAGCGTGCGATCACGGCATCGAACCAGCCGGTACGGCGCGGACGTCCGGTGACTGTGCCGAACTCACCGCCTGCCTTCCGGATATAGTCGCCCGTCTCATCGAACAGCTCAGTTGGGAATGGACCCTTGCCCACGCGCGTGGTATAGCTCTTGAAAATGCCCATCACATCGCGAATGGCAGTCGGGCCGACACCGGAGCCGATGCAGCAGCCGCCTGCGACCGGATGGGAGGAGGTGACATAAGGGTAGGTTCCCATATCGAGATCGAGCAGCGTGCCCTGTGCGCCCTCAAAGAGCACGAACTGATCGTCCTTTACCGCATTGTAGGTCAGGATCGAGGTATCGGTCACATGCTTGCGCAGGCGATCGGCATAGCCGCGGTATTCTTCCAGAACGGCTTCGATATCGATGGGCTCGCCGCCGTAAACACCGGTGATGACCTGATTTTTACGCGCACAGGCAGCGCGCATGACGTCCTCAAAGCGGTCAGGGTCGATGAAATCATGCATCCGCACACCGATGCGCTCGGACTTGTCCATATAGGTCGGGCCAATGCCCTTTTTGGTCGTGCCGATATCATCTCCGCCGCGTGCCTGCTCGGAGAGCGCATCGAGGGAGAGGTGCCACGGCAGGACACAGTGACAGCGTGCGTCGATGAACAGCTTGTCGGCAGAAATGCCTTTTTCGGTCAGTCCGTCGATCTCGCGCAGGAGATTGCGCGGATCTACGACCACACCCGGCCCGATGACATTGATGCAGTTGGGATACAGGATACCGGAGGGGATGAGCTGCAATTTGTATTTTTCGCCGTCCACCACAACGGTGTGACCGGCATTGTTGCCGCCCTGACTGCGCACGACGAGATCTGCATGTGCTGCAAAAATGTCGATGAATTTGCCTTTGCCCTCGTCGCCCCACTGCGCACCTAAAATAACTTTACCAGGCATGGTGTAAGCCCCTTTCGTGAATGAAAAATCATAGAATCTATCATAATTATGCGGAAAAATATCCGGATTTATTATACAGCAGGCACAGGGACAGCACAATAGGAAATCATAAAAAAATATGCGGCATCCCCTCTTTTGGGGAAACATACTTTTCTGGTAGGAAAAACCGCGTGCCATTGTGGTATTCCGCACAAAAAATGCAGGAAACTTTGTGTTTCCATCAGCTACGGGGCATTGCGGATTTCCGGATAAATTCCGTTTGTGCGGTTGGCACATATAAAATATACTGTTATAATAGAAAAGAACAAAAATAGAAGGGATCGTTCATGAGCGTATGATACATTATTTCGATCATTCCGCAACCTCGATGGTACTGCCAGAGGCACGCGAGGCGGCGGTTCATGCCATGACGGAGGCATTCGGCAATCCGTCCTCCCTGCACGCAATGGGCATCGAGGCGGCGCGGTGCCTCAAGGAGAGCCGCGAGACCGTGGCGGCGGCAATGGGCTGTACGCCTGCCGAGCTGTATTTCGTTTCGGGCGGCACAGAGGGCATCAATACCGCGATCTTTGGCGCGGCGCATAAAAACCGTCATCTGGGTAAGCATATCGTGACCACGACCATCGAGCACGCGGCAACCTTGCAGGCGTGCAAGCGGCTGGAAGGCGAGGGCTATACCGTGACCTATGTACAGCCCGATGAGACCGGTCACATCGCGGCGCAGGATATTCTGGATGCGTGCAAAAAAGACACTGCGCTCGTCACGATGATGCTGGTCAACAACGAGGTCGGAACGGTGCTGCCCGTTGCAGAAGTTGGAAAGGCACTCAAGCAGAAGTGCCCGCAGGCCCTGTTCCATGTCGATGCGGTGCAGGGGCTGTTCCGCGTGCCGCTGACCCCAAAGAAGTGGAACTGTGACCTCATGAGCGTGAGCGGTCATAAGATCGGTGCGCCCAAGGGCGTGGGTGCGTTCTATATGAAGCGTGACGTGCGCCTTGCGCCCTATCTCGTGGGCGGCGGACAGGAGAGCGGCTTCCGTTCGGGCACAGAGCCCATGCCGCAGATCGCGGCATTTGCGGCGGCGTGTCGAGTGCGCAGTGCAAACCTCGAGCGGGATCTTGCGCATGTGGCACAGCTCAAAGCCTGCCTGACCGAGCAGATGGAAGCACGTCTGCCGTGGGTCATATGGAACGGGACACCGGACGTGCCCCATGTGGTGAATTTTTCGCTGACGGGGTGTAAAAGCGAAGTGATGCTGCGCGTGCTGGAATCCAAGGAGGTCTTTGTATCGGCGGGTTCGGCGTGCGCCAAGGGTAAAGAAAGCCATGTCCTGCGTGCGATGGGGCTGGACAAAGCGCGGATCGACAGCGCACTGCGCGTCTCATTTGCACCACAGAATACACAGGAAGATGTCGATGCGCTGATCGAGGGCTTGGAAGCCGGCGCAAAGATGCTCAGACGCAAATAAGAAAGGAATCATTATGAAAGAAGTTTTACTGCTCAAGTGCGGAGAGATCGTCCTCAAGGGACTCAACCGCAAGAAATTTGAAGACCGCCTGCTGGGTAATCTCAAGCGCAGACTGAAGCCCTTGGGAGACTGTACGGTCAGCCTGCGCCAGTCGGTCATCTATGTGGAGATTCCCGAAACGGTAGACGGCGACGCCGTTATGGAGACGGTGGAGAAGGTGTTCGGCATTGCGCTCATCTGCCGTGCAGCAGTCTGCGAAAAGACACTGGAAGCCATGCAGGAGACAGCGGAGACCTATCTTGCCAATCAGATCGCGCGTGAACGTTCTATCAAGGTAGAGACCACGCGGGGCGACAAGCGTTTTCCGATGACCTCCATTCAGGTCTCCCAGCACATCGGCGGCGAGCTTGCGCAGAAGTATTCGCTCAAGCCGGATATGCACCATCCGGAGCTGACCATCCATTTTGAGATCCGCGAGCAGTATGCATTCGTGCATGCAGGCCCTGTACAGGGTGCAGGCGGTATGCCGGTGGGTACGAATGGCAGAGCGGCACTGCTGTTGTCTGGCGGCATTGATTCGCCGGTTGCAGGGTATATGATGTGCAAGCGTGGACTGGAGCTGATCGGCATCCACTTTTTCAGCTATCC
>JARIAV010000287.1 GCA_029257685.1 Butyricicoccus sp. | reverse complement strand
ATCTCTGTACCTGATTATAGTTTATAGAAACAACCGATACGATTGCATGAACAACCAGCACCAAAAAGGGCTGAATAAAACCCGCCCTGTGGCGGAGCTCATACTTTCACACCCTTGGGGCATTGCCGCAGAAGCGAACCGACCGCGGAAATCCCGCCTGTGGCGGAGGTCATACTTTCACACCCTAGCGGCGGCACCAAGGTAAACCGGATGGAGAGGGATGGGGAAGATTCCAAAGGGTAGAGGAAACCGCAAGGTTTCCAACCCTTTGGCCGCCGTCGCGCGGCCGCGACACTTCTCCCCTTGCTTTGAAGCAAGCCTATTTATCAGAAATAAAAATCCTGCGGACGTTCCAAAAAACATTTTCACTTGTTTCCAAGCAAATCCTTTAGCAGAAATGAAAATCAAACGGATTTCCCAAAAAATCCCCCTTTGCTTTCTAAAGCAAAATATAAGGAATGAAAAACCTGCGGTTTTCCTCAGAATTTCCCTTACTTCTGCTTGACAATCTCAGCCAGCGTGCTATAATAAGTTCGTATATTGAAAAAAGCAATGACAGAGAAAGTAGTCTTGTCAAGTGTACCTTTCAGGGAGTATCCGTCCTGACTGTAAGCGGATACAGGTACCGACAACACGAAGTTCCCTCTTGAGCTGTGCAGCCGAACCCAAGTAAGCCGCGCCGGATCTCCACCGTTATCTGGATAGGATATCTTTGTATCCGAATCAAAGTGCAGCGCACGCAGGACTTGCGCTGAAGCTGGGTGGTACCGCGGAATGTTTGTCTTTCGTCCCTGTGTGTGGGCGAAGGACTTTTTTTATTTTCTCTGCCTGCATTGGGACAAATCACACACATACCACCCCTCCCCACAGAAAGGAAGATTTTTTATGATCCTTGTTATGAAATCCGGTGCATCCACCGAACACATCGAAAATATTTCCAATTGGCTCACAGAGCAGTATCACATTCAGGTCAATCCGGTCGTCGGCACCGGTACGACCATTCTGGCACTCGTCGGCGATACCGCCGCCATCGATCAGGACGCCCTCCTGCGTGATCCCCAGATCGAACGCATCACCAAGGTGCAGGAACCGTTCAAGCTGTCCAACCGCCGGATGCACCCCCAAAACAGCACGGTAGAGATCGCCCCCGGTGTCGTCGTCGGCGGCGAAAAGCTGGTCGTTATGGCAGGCCCCTGCTCGGTCGAAAGTCGGGAACAGATCGTCGATATCGCACGCCATGTGCAGGCAGAGGGCGCGACCGTCCTGCGCGGCGGTGCATGGAAGCCCCGTTCCTCCCCCTACTCCTTCCAGGGATTGAAGGCAGAGGGTCTGGAGCTGCTGCATGAAGCACATAAGGAAACCGGTCTCCCCGTTGTGACCGAGATCACAAACCCCAAAAATATCGAGCTTTTCATGGACAAGTGCGACTGTTTTCAGGTCGGCGCACGCAATATGCAGAACTTCGATCTGCTCAAAGAACTGGGACAGACCCGCAAACCCGTCCTGCTCAAGCGCGGACTTGCCAACACCATGGAAGAATTCCTGATGTCCGCCGAATATATCATGGCTGGCGGCAACGAACGTGTCATCCTCTGCGAGCGCGGCATCCGCACCTATGAGACCTACACGCGCAACACGCTCGATATCTCCGCCGTCCCCGTCCTCAAGCGCATGAGCCACCTTCCCGTCATCGTCGATCCGTCCCACGCAGGCGGCATCTACTGGATGGTCGAGCCGCTCGCCAAGGCAGCCATCGCCGCCGGTGCCGACGGCCTCATCATCGAGGTGCATAACGATCCGGCACACGCACTCTCAGACGGCGCACAGAGCCTCACCTATGATTCGTTCCATGAAACCATGCAGTCCCTGCGCCGCGTTGCCGCCGCAGTCGATCGCACCATCTAAAACTGCCCTGCTTTGGGAACTTTTCACACGCAAGGAGCGTCTAAACCTATGAAAAAGCTGACCCTGAACGGAACCCATACCCCCTCGGAGATCTATATCGGGCGCGGTGTTCTGGATACGGTGCAGGCACGGTGCGCGGAGGTCTTCTCCCCCAGCCGTGTCCATATCGTGACCGATTCCAACGTCGCCCCCCTCTATCTCGCACGCGTACAGGCACAATTCGACGTGCCTGTCTCCGTCACCATCATTCCGGCTGGCGAGGAACACAAACGCCTGTCCACGGTCGAGCAGATCTATCACGACCTGCTCACCGCCGGTATGACACGCAAGGATCTTATCATCGCACTGGGCGGCGGCGTGACCGGTGATCTCACAGGCTTTGCCGCTGCAACCTTTCTGCGCGGCGTCTCCCTGTGCCAGATCCCGACCACCCTGCTTGCACAGGTCGATTCGTCCGTAGGCGGCAAAACCGGTGTCGATCTGCCGGAGGGCAAAAACCTTGTAGGCGCATTCTACCAGCCGCGTCTGGTGCTGATCGATCCCGATGTGCTGGATACCCTGCCCGACCCCACCCTGATCGACGGCATGGCAGAGGTCATCAAGTATGGCTATATCGCGGATGCCTCGATTCTGGAGCTGGTCCCTGACTACCGCTCCCATCTGGAAGCTCTCATCTATGCCTGTGTCAAGATCAAATGCGAGGTGGTTTCGCAGGACGAGCACGACACCGGACTGCGTATGATCCTGAACTTTGGACATACCATCGGACACGCGGCGGAAAAGCTGGGCAATTATATCGACCTGACCCACGGGCAGGCGGTCGCCATCGGTATGGTCGCCGCCATGAAGCTGTCCAACGCGATGGGCGCGCCCACCGACCTCGTGCCTGCACTCATCACACAGCTCGAACAGGTTGGGCTGCCAACGGAACTGACCTACGACCGAGAGAGGATCTTCCAGACGCTTCTCTCTGATAAAAAGAAATTTGGCGCGACCGTCAATTTCATTCTCGTCCGCACAGCCGGAACGGCTGAGATCGTTCCCATCGAGGCGGAAACCCTGCACACATTTATTCTGGATCTGTAAAAGGAGGATCACCACATGGGTTCTACATGGGGTACTGCACTTAAAATTTCTGTTTTCGGAGAATCCCACGGCGCAGGCGTCGGCATCGTTCTGGACGGCTTCCCCGCTGGGATCGAATATGATGAGGCGTTCGTCCTGCGCGAGCTGGAACGCCGCGCACCGGGACGCAACAAGCAGTCCACCGCACGCAAGGAAGCGGACTATCCGCGTATCCTGTCCGGCATCTATGAGGGCAAGACGACCGGCGCGCCCATCTGCGTTATGATGCAGAACACGGACACGCGCTCCAAGGACTATTCCAACCTTGTCAGGCAGCCGCGTCCGGGACATGCCGATTTCACCGGCATGGTGCGCTTTCACGGCTTCAACGATCCGCGCGGCGGCGGTCATTTTTCCGGTCGCCTGACCGCTCCCCTTGTCTTTGCCGGTGCGATGTGCAAGCTGTATCTGCACACGCGTCAGATCACGGTCGGGGCGCATATCCAGTCGATCGCACAAATTCAGGATACCGCCTTTGACGACGTGGCAGTGACTGCCGAGCAGCTGGACGCCCTGCGGATGCAGGAGTATCCGGTCATCAATCCGCGCGCACTGGACGCCATGCTGTCCGCGATCGAGGACGCACGCATGGACTGCGATTCGGTGGGCGGCGTGATCGAGTGCGCCGCGGTCGGACTGCCCGCAGGCTTGGGCTCTCCCATGCTGGACACGGTGGAAGCCCGTCTGTCCTCCCTGCTGTTCTCCGTTCCGGCAGTCAAGGGGGTCGAGTTCGGCGTGGGCTTCGGCTTTGCCGAATACCGCGGCTCGCACGCAAACGATCCCATGTACTTAGATGAAAACGGTGTGGTACGCACAGAGACCAACAACAACGGCGGTGTGCTGGGCGGTATCACCAACGGGATGCCCGTCCTGTTCCGCACGGTCATCAAGCCGACTTCTTCCATCTCCAAGCGGCAGCACACCCTCAATCTGGAAACCAAAAAGGTCGAACCGCTGGAGATCCACGGCAGACATGATCCCTGCATCGTGACCCGTGCTGCGCCCGTGATCGAGGCGGCGGCAGCGATCGCACTGACCGATCTGTATCTGGAGGGCTTTGGCTATGCCCAATCTTGAACCCCGTCCGCTGGATGAGACACGCGCGGAGATCACCGCACTCGATCAGCAGATCCAGCAGCTTTTTCTAAAGCGCATGGCATGCGCCGAACAGGTCGCCGCCTATAAGCTGTCCACGGGCGATGCCATCCTGAAGCCCGATCGAGAACAATATCTGCTGGATACGCTGGGCGCACAGGTGCCGCCGGCACTGCATCAGGAATACATCTCCATGCTCAAAAATATGATGCGTGTCTCACGCAAGCATCAATATGCGTGGATGCTGGACAAGGAGCCCAGCCGTTTCACGCTCCCGCTCGTGCCCCGTCTGGAATCCCCTGCCCGTGTGGTCTATCAGGGGCTGCCTGCGTCCTATCAGGCGCAGGCGGTGCAGGCGATGTATCCTGCCGCAAAAAAGGTCTCCTATGTCAAGACCTTTGAGGACGTGTTCCGCGCCGTACAGGACGGACAGGCAGAAGTCGGGGTCGTGCCGGTGGAAAACTCCACGGTCGGCACGATCAACGAGGCGTGCGATCTGCTCGCGCAGTACGATCTGCACATCTGCCATTCCCATATCGACCACATCGCGTGCTGCCTGTGTGCGTGCGCCGGTGCTTCTCTGGAGACGGTCAAGACCGTCTATTCCATTGCACCGGCACGCGGTCAATGCCAGCGCTTCCTCAAATCCCATGGATTTGTGCAAAAGGACGCGGAAAATACCGCTGTCGCCGCGCAGCTCGTGTCACAGTCCGAAGACGTGACCTGTGCCGCGATCTGCTCCGAACAGGCCGCCGCACTCTATGGGCTGACCGTTCTCGCACATACCATCAACGATGACAAAGCCAATCAGACGCGATTCATCGCCGTGACGCGCGGTCTTTCCGCCGAACCGGATGACAACCGCATCACACTTGCCTTCACCCTGCCCCATGACACCGGCTCGCTCTCCGCCGCACTCTCCATCTGCGCCGACCATGCAGTGAACCTGACCGAGATCCACTCGCGTCCCATTCCCGAGACCCCGTGGCGTTATCGGTTCTTTGCGGATCTGGAGGGCAGTCTGTGTGATCCGGCAGTCTGTTCGATGATCTATCAGCTGAGTGAAGAGCTTTCCACCGTCCGTATTCTGGGCAGCTACCGTATTTCCGACTCGACCGAAGCGAGGTAATGCAATGAAACTACATCCTTCCAAACCACTGCATGGTACGATCACCGTACCGGGTGACAAGTCCGTTTCTCACCGTTCCGTCATGCTGGGCGCACTGGCAGACGGCGTGACCCATGTAAGCGGCTTCCTCATGGGTGAGGACTGCCTGTCCACCATCGACTGCTTCCGTAAAATGGGTGTTACGGTGGAGATCGGGGACGATCACACGGTAACGGTGCATGGCGTCGGGCTGCACGGTCTGCATGAGCCGTCCGAGCGGCTGTATACCGGCAACAGCGGCACGACCACACGACTGATTTCCGGCATCCTGTCCGGACAGTCCTTCCCCGTCTCTCTGACTGGGGACGCTTCCATTGAAAAGCGTCCTATGGGGCGCGTGATCGTCCCCCTGCGTCAGATGGGCGCAGAGATCAACGGCATCGATGACAAGTTCTGTCCGCTGACCATCCGCCCCTCCAAGCTGCACGGCATCGAGTACACCCTGCCGGTCGCCTCGGCACAGCTCAAAAGCGCGATCCTGCTTGCCGGACTGTATGCCGACACGCCTACGACCGTCATCGAACCCGCGCCCTCGCGTGACCATACGGAACGTATGCTGCGCGCGCTGGGCTGCCGCGTGGAAACCGAAGGCTGCCGCATCACCGTCTATCCCCCGACACAGCTGACTGCCAGTGACGTGACCGTTCCGGCGGATATCTCATCTGCGGCGTTCTTCCTTGTCGCCGGTGCGATCGTGCCAAACTCTGTCATAACCATCCGTAATGTCGGTGTCAATCCCACGCGTGACGGCGTGATCGAGGTCTTGCAGAACATGGGCGCGGAGATCACGATGGACAATCTGCGCGATGACGGCGAGCCCATCTGTGACCTCACCATCCGCGCCTCCAAGCTGCATGGCACGGAGATCAGCGGTGATATCATCCCGCGTCTGATCGATGAACTGCCTGTGCTCGCCGTTGCCGCTGCCTGCGCAGAGGGAACGACCGTGATCCGCGATGCCGCAGAGCTCAAGGTGAAGGAGTCCAACCGCATTGCAGCCATGGTCACGGAATTGACCCGTGCCGGCGCAGACGTGACCGAGACCGCCGACGGCATGGTCATCCACGGCGGCAAGCCCCTGCACGGTGCGGTATTCGAGACCTATCAGGATCACCGCATCGCCATGAGTATGGCAGTCTGTGCGCTCGTCTGCTCGGGAGAGAGTGAGATCCAAGGCGAAGATGTCGTTGCGGTCTCCTATCCGAATTTCTTTGATACTCTCAGCGCGTTAGGAGGCGGCACAGATGCTTCTGCACTTTGATGCATTTCGCGCATTCCAGCCCAAGCGCAAGACCTATGCCCTGTTCGGGCATCCACTGGGGCACAGCATGAGTCCGGCTCTGCACCAGTCCCTGTTTGAGGCGAGCGGGCACGACGCCGACTATATCGCAGTCGATGTGCCGCCGGAGCGCCTTGCGGAAGCACTCACGCTGGCGCGGAAAAAGCTCGCAGGGATCAACCTGACCATACCACATAAGAAGGCGATCCTTCCCCTTTTGGATGCCGTCGATCAGAGCGCAGCAGACCTCAGCTCTGTCAACACAGTGACCTTCGAGGGCTGTAAAGCAATTGGCTTTAACACCGATATTTTAGGCTTTGCAGAATCCCTCGAGCGCGACGGGATCACCCTCAAGGGCAAAAAAACACTGCTCATCGGCTACGGCGGCGCAGCCGCTGTAATGGGCTATCACTGCATGAAAGAGGGCGCAAACCTGTATATCACAGGGCGAAATCCGGAAAAAGCGGAAGAACTTCGCGCCTATCTCTCGGGCTTGTTCCCAGATGTAAAGTGCAGCACCTGTACACGCAAGCAGATCCCCAAGGATACCGAGATCATCGTCAACGGGACCCCCCTTGGCATGTATCCGCGCGAGGATCGCACCCCCCTGTACTATCTGCCGCGCAGCACGAAATATGTGTTCGACGCGGTCTACAATCCCCCCTCGACTGCCCTGCTCCGTCTTGCCAATCCACGCTTCGTCCAGACGCGCGACGGGCTCTATATGCTCGTCATGCAGGCGGCACGGGCGCAGACCATCTGGTACGGCGCGCAGTTCTCACAGGAGACCTGTGACCTCATCCTGCGGCGTACCTACGGACAGCTTGCCGTCAAGCGTCTGCATGACAAGTACCACAAGCGGCACATCGTCCTGTCCGGATTTATGGGCTGCGGCAAGACGACCGTTGGGCGCAAGCTCGCACGGCTGACCGGTCTTTCCTTCGTGGACTTGGATCACTACATCGAGGCACAGACCCAAATGTCCATCTCGGATATTTTCGCCCAATATGGAGAACCCTATTTCCGTGATTTGGAAACGCGTTATATCACCGAGCTGACCCAGCGCCGCGAAGGCATGGTGCTCTCCCTTGGCGGCGGTGCGGTCCTGCGTCCGGAAAATGTGACGGCGATCAAAAAAAGCGGTCTCCTGATCCTGTTGGATACCCCGCTTTCGCGTATCCTGAAAAACTTATCCCACTCTACGACCCGCCCCCTGCTGGAGACTGCCGACAAGTTCGCTGAGATCGAGCGGCTGTATGCCGCGCGCCACCCCATCTATCAGCAGGCCGCCGATCTCTCGATCCGCAGTCCAAGGCTGAGCGAGGTCGTAGAGCGGACCCTGAAACGTATTTGAGGAACCAAACATTATGAACTATCCTTTTGCATCCCGTCTGCTTTCAGCCAGTCTCTGTGCCTCCCTGCTCGCAGGGAGCGCACAGGCTGCCCTGATCGGCGACGGCTTCACCTACTCCTATCGTCTGGGCGCAGGAACGACCTATCGCAATACCTACGCCATCAACGGGGCAGGCACCCAGCGTGCCAACGCCATTGAATACACCCCCTCCCCCGATGTCTCTCCCATGAGCGTCCTTGCCAGCAAGCCGTTCTATGGTGGTAAAAAGACCCTGTCACAGGCAGCCGCTTCGCTGGAGCAGCAGGGCTATGACGTGATCGGCGGCATCAATGCCGACTTCTTTTCCCTCAGCAACGGCATCCCGACCGGTGTGGTCGTAGACAACGAACGCATCATCGCCTGCAACACCTGGCAGAGCGC
>JARIAV010000254.1 GCA_029257685.1 Butyricicoccus sp. | reverse complement strand
CCTGCACCACGCGCGAGATATCGATCGCCAATTTGAGCGATGGATTGTACTGTGCTTTTTCCAGACGCATAATGGTTTCACGGCGTACACCGACCCGTTCTGCAAGCTGTTCCTGCGTCAGCCCCTTTGCCTGCCGATATTGCTTGAGACGACATGTAAACTCCGCCATTGCTTACTCCTCACCTGCCTCTGCTTCTTCCGCGTGGTCATAGCGATAGAGCAGGTAGGAACCCAGAAAGATCCTGAGGGCGAATGCCGCAGCAAGCATGATGAGGACGGCGATCAGGGTATATTCCAGACTTCCAAGCAATTTCCCTTGCGATAAAAACAGAAATGCAATAAAAATCACAGTCAATGTGATATTCGACGCTTTTCGATGTGCTCTTGTTTCATTTTCCCGAAACCGTTCATCCATGAAGGTCCCCGAAAGCCTGCCCTCATAGACAAAGCCAAAGAAGCCAAAGAAAACGAAAAATACAAAGGGGAAAATCGTCCCATTTTGTGCGTATGTCCAAAATCCGGTCAAGCCGAAAAACCCCAAAAACCCCAGATACCCAAGCCGTGGATCGACCATTCGCGTCATGTTCGTGCGCTCGATTTGCTGTTGTTTTTGACAGCCTGTATACAGCAATACGATGACCGATGTGACGGCATAGATACAAAACAGAGAAACTGCAAGAATGAGCGGAAGATCTCTGATACGAAAAATATAAGTTTGGAAATCGAAGGGCTGGAGGATCCGAGCGCCGTTCCACACAAAGTCATAGCAGGCTGCCGCCAGCAAAAACAGGAGACAAAATGCCCCACAACCGATCAGGGCACGGACTTTTCTTTTCATACACAGCACTCCTTTGAAAAATGTGATATATTTCGCTCTTTTATGAGATAAATATATCACATCGAAAGTCGGCTGTCAAGAGAAAAAGGAGTGTACGCATGCAGCGTTCCGACCACACGTCACAGGACACTGCACCGCGCTTGCGCAGGCAGAGCCGTCTGCCCTGCCGCACATCGGACTTCCAAAACTTGTATGAAATACCAGAAAACGGAAATCTGGGAGGAGGCTGAGGAAAAGCACCCGCAGGGCGGCTCAGGCTTCGATCCGCGTGACCTTTCGGCACACATGTTCCGCTCCCATATCACCGTCTATTTTTGTAGTTCTCTACAAAAACCGTCTATATTTTTCCCATAAAATATGTTATCACCCCATAAAAAAATCTAATTAGACTTTCTTCAGGTATCTTCGTATAATAAGTTCAGAAATCGGAAATTCGTTTCAATTCGCTTTTGAATCATCGATTTGGGAGGTTATGAGAATGAGCTATAATTTGACTGCTGCGCAAGCAGATATGCTCTTGGAATCCTTAGCAAAAGATTACAAAATTTACGCACCAAAACGGCTCCGTGCCCAAGGACGTTTTTCAGACACCGACATCATCTCTTATGGTGAAGTTTCAAAATTCGAGGAGATCGTCTGGGATACAAAGTCTGATTATCCGGTCAAGGAAGTCATCACACCCATCCAGCAAGCCATCTTCTACTTCACGGAAGACGAATACCGCGAAAGCAAGGCCCCGACAAAGCCCATCCTGATCCTCGCCCGCCCCTGTGATATCAACGCACAGGACGTACAGGCGCAGATCTATGCAGGCAATGGCGGATTTACCGATTCTTACTATGCACGCAAGCGTGCGCTGGTCCGTTTTGTGATGATGGAATGTGGCGGCGGTGATGATACCTGCTTCTGCGTTTCAATGGGAACGAACAAGACCGATAACTATTCGATCGCTGCGAAATTCTCCAAGGACGGCGTACAGATGCAGGTCGTCGATCCGGATTTCCAGCCCTACTTTGAAGGCTTTCCGGAGCAGGATTATACGCCTTCCTTTGTAGAAAAAAATGAGATCGAGGTCATGATCCCCGATCTGTCCGATAAAGAAGTACGCAAGCGCCTCAAGCAGCACCCCATGTGGGAGGAGTTCAACAAGCGTTGTATCTCCTGCGGCGCATGTACGGTTGCCTGCTCGACCTGCACCTGCTTCACCACACGCGATGTCATCTACGGGGACAATCCCGAGGTCGGGGAACGCCGCCGCGTCAGTGCCTCCTGCCAGATCGCCGGATTCGATCAGATGGCAGGTCAGCGCGAATTCCGATCCACTGCGGGCGATCGGATGCGCTATAAGATCCTGCATAAGTTCCACGATCACAAGGCACGCTTCGGAGATCGTCACATGTGTGTTGGCTGCGGCAGATGTACCCATCGCTGCCCTGAAATGATCGCCATCCATGCAACGGTCAACAAGGTCAATGCTGCTGTGAACCAGATCAAGGCAGCACGGGAAAATGAGTGAGGAGGCAAAAACGATGGTAAATTGTGTTCAGCCACAGCCCTGTACGATTTTGAATGTACACAAAGAAAGCAAGCATGAATGGACGTTCCGTGTCGCGACGGACGTAAAGCCTGCGCACGGTCAGTTCATGCAGCTGTCCATCCCCAAGATCGGCGAAGCCCCCATCTCGGTCTCCGCACAGGGAGATGGATGGCTGGAGTTCACCATCCGCTCGGTCGGTAAGGTGACCAATGTGATCTTTGAGAAAACAGCCGGTGATACCCTGTTCCTGCGCGGCCCTTACGGAAAGGGCTGGCCAGTTGACGCGCTCAAGGGAAAGCACGTCGTCATCATCACAGGCGGCACCGGACTTGCGCCGGTCCGTTCCCTGCTGACCATGATGGCAGAGACTCCGGATTTTGCAAAGTCCGTTCATCTGATCTCCGGCTTCAAGAATGAAGAAGGCATCGTATTCCAGAAAGAGCTGGATGCATGGAAGGATCGCTTCCATACCATCTATGCACTGGACAATGACGAGAAGGAAGGCTGGCGTACCGGTCTGGTAACGACCTTCGTAAAGGAGATCCCCTTCGATTCCTTTGACGGCAACTATGCTGTTCTGGTCGTAGGCCCTCCCCCGATGATGAAATTTACCGGTCTGGAGCTCGTCAAAAACCATGTCGATCCCCTCAAAATGTGGATGAGCTTTGAGCGGAAAATGTCCTGTGCCGTAGGCAAATGCGGCCATTGCCGAATCGATGAGACCTATGTATGTCTGGACGGCCCTGTGTTCCCCTACACCAAGGCCAGAGAGCTTGTAGACTAAAAGGAGGGTAAGACGATGAATCACGATATCAATATTAAACAAGTGCGTCTTAACTGTTTTCGCCAGTCCAAGGTCCCCGGTGAGTTTATGCTGCAAATGCGTATCCCCGGCGGCACACTGGATTCCAAATATCTGTCCTATGTAGAATACATCTCCAAGACCTGGGGGGATGGCAATTTCCATATGGGCACACGACAGACCTTCGATATCACAGGCATCAAGTATGAAAATATCCCTGCGGTCAACGAATATCTGGAACAGTACATCCGCGAGATCGATGAAGATCTCTGTGACGTGGATATGGACACCATCGCGCATGAACCGGCTCCCTGGGATCCGAAGGAAGGCTATCCGACCATCGGCGCGCGTAATATCAGCGCCTGCATCGGAAACTATCACTGCATCTGCGGCAATATCAACACCTTTGAGCTGGCACGCAAGATCGAGCCGATCGTTTTCCCGAGCCATTACCATATCAAGATCAATATCTCAGGCTGCCCGAACGACTGCAACAAGGCACATATCTGTGACTTCGGCATCATCGGTACTGCACGGATGCAGTACCATCCGGAGCGCTGCATCGGCTGCGGTGCCTGTGTGCGTGCCTGCGAGCATGGCGCGACCCGTGTTCTCTCTCTGAACAAGGAGACCGGAAAGATCGACAAGGATCCCTGCTGCTGCATCGGCTGTGCAGAGTGCGTCAAGGCATGTCCGGCAAGCGCATGGACACGTCAGCCAACCAAGTTCTACCGTGTCATCATCGGCGGCCGTACCGGACGCCAGACACCGCGTACCGGCAAGATGTTCCTCAACTGGGCAACCGAAGAAGTCGTTCTTGCAGTCCTTCAGAACTGGCAGAAGTTCTCTGCATGGGTCATGGACTACAAGCCGGAGTATCTGCACGGTGGACATCTGATCGACCGCGCTGGATATAAGAAGTTCAAGGAGATCATCCTTGATGGTGTGGAGCTCAATCCGGAATGTCTGGTTGCTGAGGATATGTTCTGGCACGAGACCGAGTATCGCTCCAACATCAATGTAAAGCCGCTGTCCATGCATCACACCGCAGGGCCGCAGGCATAACATTCCTTCCACCTTACCAAGCACACTTCCATTCTCATATTACATTCCTAATCGCAAAAGCCGCTGATTCCATCAGAAATCAGCGGCTTTTGCCTATGTGCTTCCGTTACCG
>JARIAV010000304.1 GCA_029257685.1 Butyricicoccus sp. | reverse complement strand
TTTTATTTGAACAACGGTTGCAAGATGGCGAAAATACTCGTATAATGAAGAAAAAACACTGCGCACTGTGCGCGTTACTCGAGGAAAAACGCATGAAAAAATATCATTCTGCGCGTCCCAACCGCTTGGTTAGCCTCAGCCCTTCCGCGCTTGGATATACGCGATATACCGGAAAACGTGGGAACAATTCTCCCACCCTGCGCATCTGGCGGATGCGCTGGCTGACCCTCCTTGGACTCATCGTATCCGGTGCCGGGATCGGCTTCTACAGTCTGCGTCTGGCGACTGGCTCCTTTGGGCAGACCATGTATGACAGTTACCTGCAAAATCCTGCGATCCTGTGGCTCAATGTCACCCCCGTGGTGCTTTTGATCCTGCTGCTGTGGTTCCTTGTCCGACAGGCTTGGCTCGCGGTACTGCTCGGCGGCGGTGCCGTTACGATCCTGTCGATCTCGAACTATTTCAAGCTCATGTTCCGCGATGACCCTCTGACCGCTGCGGACCTCGGCCTTGCAGCCGAAGGGGTCAAGATGGCAAAAAACTATGTAAATGCGATCAGCCCAGAGATACTCAACATCACGTTCTTCCTTCTGGGTGCTGTTCTTGTGCTTGCACTTGTTTGCAGAGCACGTCCGGCACGCACATGGAAGGGCCGCACAGCAGGCGGTATCCTATGCTTTATCCTGCTGAGCACGGGCATCTGGACGTTCTATGCCGGTGGCTCTTATACCAAGACCGCCTGGCATAGCTGGACGGACAACCCCGAGGAGATCAACCAATGGTCTGCCACACAGGTCTATCTGTCCAAGGGGTTTGTGTACCCCTTCCTGCACAGCCTGCCCGAAGCAGGCGAGAAAAAGCCGGAAGGCTACAAAAAGAGTACCGTAGAGGCACTCATAAATGAGCATCCGGATGCCAACATCCCCGAAAGCCAGAAGGTGAATGTCGTGTCCATCATGCTGGAGGGCTTCAACGATCTGACGCGCTTTGCGGATATCGAATTGCGTGAGGACAAAAAAAGCCCGTATAAACCCTTCCACGACTTTGAAAAGGTCAGCTACACCGGCAACCTTGTGACCAATATCTTTGCCGCCGGCACGGTCAACACCGAGCGCGGACACATCACAGGCATGACCGATTACGGCAGCCTGCGGCATAACACATGGTCGTATGCACGCTATTTCAAGTCGCAGGGTTACATCACGCAGGGCAGCCATCCCTCGAACGACTGGTTCTATAACCGCAAGAACATCAATGAGTATCTGGGCTTCGATGACTATTACTTCCTCGAAAACCACTATGCCGCGATCAATGACGGCAAGATCGCCATGGACGATGTGCTCATTCCGGAGATCTATGATCTCCTCGTCCGCGATATGAAGAGCGGCAAGCCTGTTTTCTCTTTCAACGTCACCTATCAGAATCACGGCCCATATCCCATCGGCTGGCTGCGGTACGGGGAATATGTCCCCAAAGATGTCTATTCGGAGGATTCCTATTATATCCTGAACAACTATCTCGGCGGCATCGAAAAGACCGGCAGACAGCTCATCAAGCTCAAGAAAAAGCTGGATAAGCTGGATGAACCCGTCGTGCTCTTCCTCTACGGCGATCACAACCCCTGGCTGGGTGATGCCAACAGCGTCTACAAGGAGCTTGGGGTCAACTTCGATCTGGCAACACAGGAGGGCTTTGAGAACTATTACAGCACACGCTATCTGATCTGGGCAAACAAGGCGGCAAAGAAAGCCCTCGGCTTTGATTTTGTCGGCAAGGGTCCCGACCTCAGCCCGGCGTTCCTCATGGCACATTTCTTCGAGCTTGCAGGCTGGCAGGGCCCCACGCTCACACAGGTCACACAGCCTTTGCTGGAGCATGTCACGGTGGCAAGCGATCACGGCGTGTTCCTGTATGACAAAAAGCTCACGGACACCTTGCCCGAATCCATTCGTCCATCGTGGAAAAACTATACCGATCTCTGTTATTACCTGCGCAACGATTACCGGATCAAATCCTGATGCGCAGCCGATCTTCTGAATATCTAAGGAGTTTCTATGTCCGATTTTCTTCCCATCTCACGCGCCGATATGGAGACGCGCGGCTGGTATTACTGCGACTTCCTGCTCGTGACCGGCGACGCCTACATCGATCACCCTTCTTTTGGCACAGCCATCATTTCCCGCGTACTGGAAAATGCAGGCTTCCGCGTCGCCATCCTGTCCCAGCCCAACTTTACGGACGAGCGGGATTTCACCGCTATGGGGCGGCCGCGCTACGGTGTCCTCATCAACGCCGGCAACATCGACTCGATGGTCGCCCACTACACCGCCGCAAAAAAGCGTCGTCACGATGACTCCTACACCCCCGGCGGCGTGGGCGGCAAGCGTCCGGATCGTGCCGTGACGGTCTATTCCATGCTGGCACGCCGTGCATTTCCCGATACCCCGATCTACATCGGTGGATTGGAGGCGAGCCTGCGCCGCTTTGCTCATTATGACTATTGGAGCGATCAGGTCATGCCTTCCGTACTGTCCGCATCGGGTGCGGATGGGCTCATGTATGGCATGAGCGAGCGTTCGGTACTGGAGCTTGCAAAGAATCTGAAATCCGGCAAGCACGGCATCGATGCGGTACGCAATATCCGCGGCATGGTCTATCTTGCACATGACACTGCGGATGTCCCGTTCCCCGCTGTGACCTGTCCCTCTTACGAGGAGGTCATCCAGAGCAAGGAAGCCTATGCGCGTTCCGTCAAGATGCAGTATGATGAAGCCGACCATGTGCGCGGCAAGGCCATCATTCAGGCGCACGGAAAGCGTGTGCTCATCCAAAATCCCCCCTCGCTCCCGCTCAATACGCAGGAGATGGACGAGATCTACGCCCTGCCCTTCATGCGCACCTACCACCCGTCTTATGAAGCCTTGGGCGGTGTCCCTGCCATTCAGGAGGTACAGTTCTCCATCATCCACAACCGCGGCTGCTTCGGTGCCTGCAACTTCTGCGCCCTTGCCTTCCATCAGGGACGCTATATCTCGGCACGCTCCCATGATTCCGTGGTACGCGAAGCGGAGCAGATCGCCCAGCATCCGGATTTCAAGGGCTATATCCACGATGTCGGCGGCCCGACTGCAAACTTCCGCGCCCCCGCCTGCAAGCATCAGGAGACCCACGGGCTTTGCGTCAACAAGCGTTGTCTGTTCCCCAATGCCTGCCAAAATCTGGAAGCTGACCACCGTGATTATCTGACACTGCTGCGCCGTCTGCGGCAGGTACGCGGCGTCAAGAAGGTCTTTGTGCGCTCCGGTCTGCGCTATGACTATATGATGGCAGACAACAATGATGAATTCTTTCTGGAGCTGGTCAAGCACCATATCTCCGGACAGCTCAAGGTCGCACCAGAGCACATGAGTGATAACGCTCTGTATTATATGGGCAAACCATCATTTTCTGTATATGAAAAATTCCGCGAACGCTATGCGCGGATCAATGAAAAACTGGGAAAAAAGCAGTATCTCGTGCCCTACCTGATGTCCTCCCATCCGGGAGCGACCTTGCAGGATGCCATCAAGATGGCATGTTACCTGAACAAGGTCGGCTATATGCCCCAACAGGTGCAGGACTTCTACCCCACACCGGGCACGCTTTCGACCGCCATGTACTACACGGAGATCGATCCGCGTACCATGAAGCCCGTATATGTGGCAAAAACCGCCGAGGAAAAAGCCATGCAGCGCGCACTGCTGCAATGGCGGCGACCGGATAAACGACCCATCATCGCCGCCGCACTGCGCAAGGCCGGACGAGAAGATCTGGTCGGCTTCGGCAAGGAATGTCTCATCCGCCCACTCCCCAACGAACACTGGGGCAAAAAATCTGAACCGCGCCGCGAGGAACCACGCCGTGCACGTCCGCCAAAGCACGGAGGCAAACCCGCCGCAAAGCAGCGTACCGTTGGACCAAAAAAGGGAAAACGTACCGGAAGATAACAAAAAAGCACCCGACACGGTAGTATCGGGTGCTTTTTATCATTATAGTTACAGAAATCAGTTGCAGATGGTGCGCTCGGTTTCCTTGTCGAACAGGTGCAGCTTGTTCATATCGAGTGCCAGCTTTACCTTCTCGCCGCCCTTTGCCTGTACGCGAGCCGGTGCCTTGACAACGATCTTGCTGTCCTTGCAAACGGTGTAGAGGAACACCTCTGCGCCCATCAGCTCGGCGATCTCGACATCGACCTCGATCACGCTCTGCGGTGCATTGGTGATGAAAATATCCTCTGTATGGAAATCCTCTGCACGCAGACCCAGCACGATCGGCTTGCCTACATAGGAAGCGAACTTGTCTGCGCCGCCCTTACCCTGCGGGATCGGGATGGAGTATCCTGCGAAATCGACATGGAACTCCTCTCCATGCTGAGAAATGGTTGCATCGATGAAGTTCATCTGCGGAGAACCGATGAATCCTGCAACGAACATATTGCACGGCTCGTTGTAGAGGTTCTGAGGGGTATCGACCTGCTGGATGATACCGTCCTTCATAACAACGATGCGATCGCCCATGGTCATAGCCTCGGTCTGGTCATGGGTAACGTAAACGAAGGTCGTGCCAAGGCGCTTGTGCAGCTTGGTGATCTCAGTACGCATCTGGGTACGCAGCTTTGCGTCCAAGTTGGAGAGCGGCTCGTCCAGAAGGAAAACAGCTGGGTCACGCACCATCGCACGGCCCAGTGCGACACGCTGACGCTGACCACCGGACAGAGCCTTCGGCTTACGGTTGAGCAGATGCTCGATGTCGAGGATCTTTGCAGCCTCATGCACCTTGCGGTCGATCTCGTCCTTCGGGACCTTGCGCAGCTGCAGACCGAATGCCATGTTCTTATATACGGTCATGTGCGGATACAGTGCATAGTTCTGGAATACCATCGCGATATCGCGATCCTTCGGCGGCACATCGTTGATGAGACGATCTCCAATGTACATCTCACCGCCGGAAATTTCTTCGAGACCTGCGATCATACGCAGGGTAGTGGACTTACCACAGCCGGAAGGGCCGACCAGAATGATGAATTCCTTATCTTCGATCTCCAAATTCAGATCCGGAACAACTTCGATATTCCCCGGATAAACCTTCTTGAGGTGACGCATGGAAATGCTTGCCATAGTAAATGTGCCCCTTTCTATTCGATGAATGCACAGAAAATTTCAGGTTGAATCAATGCTTTCTGAAATCAGGATAACACCGAACAGACTGGGATACAATAGTAAAAAATTGATCCTTTGCGCTTTATCCTGCGCATTTTTTCAAAGCTGCGACACATTCTCAAACACTATGGGATATGCTACAAAACGAGGCGCAAAAATTTGTACAGGTTTTTTCTCCGCCGTCTTTGAGGCTGTCAAAAAACTTTGACAGCCTTTTCAGATCGCCCCCAGACCAAGCTGGTGCAAAGGCTTTTCCTGTGTTATTCCAGATATGGCTTTGCCAAGGCACGCAGGTCATCGATATGATCCGGCAGCCACTCAGCAAAAGTCATACATTCCTTTGCCACCAGCTGCCCCAGCTCCACCAAAAACATCGGGATATCATCTTCCAGCATCGGTCCCCAGTTTTCTGCAAAATGCTCCGCTCCCAGCTGCGCACTGCCGCCCACATGCAGGGTAAAGGCAGGCATCGGCTTCTTATTTACCAGCTTCACCCCACCATGGAAGCCCAATTCTCCGATCTGGTGCGTACCACAGGAGGAGGGACAGCCGGAAATATGGATCTGCGGCAGGGCCCCGTCTGGAATGTGTGCGGAGCGCACCGCTTCCACGCAGGCATGGTACAGATGCTGAGAATCCCGCGCCCCCTGCTGGCAGATCGAAGCACCCACACATGCCACTGAGGTCTCGAATGTGGTCTGTGCACCATCTTCTGTTGCACGAAGCACCTGTCTCGCCTCCTGTGCAGTACAGTTGATGATATATGCCGTATTGTCCGCACTCAGTCGCAGTTCGACCGCTTCCATATCCTGAATGGTGTCGTACAGTTCTTCCAGCGTCTTGGGATTGGGTGTGCCGCCAAGCGGATGATAGGCGACTGCGAAAAGCCCTTCCTGCTTCTGCGCGATCACGCGGCGATCTGTGATGGTCCCCTTTCCGGTCTTGGTCACAGGGCATGCGGTCACATGCAACTCCAGTCCGCCCTGCTGCTTGAGGGCTTGGAGTTCTTCCTGAAACGCTGCGCGGTATGCGTCCTCTCCGCCAAGAGCTTCCACCATATAACGGGTGCGCGCCTTTGCGCGCAGCTTGTAATTGCCATGCTTGAGGAAGGTGTTGACCATCGCTCGCGTATAATAGAGCAGCTCTGTTCCGGATACATCAGATGCCATCTGGACACCCAGACGCGGATTGGGGCCCATACCGCCTGCGCTATATACATCGAATGTGCCATTCTCGCGTGCGATGAACCCGAGATCCCTAATGGTTGCGTGCGCAACATTATCCGGATGATTTGCAAAGCTCACCTTGAGCTTACGCGGCATCTGGATCTCATACAGGATCGAGAGCAGATAGTCCGCAACGGCCTGTGCATAGGGCATGACATCAAAAGCCTCCCCCGGCAATACGCCAGAGAGCG
>JARIAV010000247.1 GCA_029257685.1 Butyricicoccus sp. | reverse complement strand
GGCGCGAGCAGTGCATTCCCGACCCAATTGACAAGCAGATTGTCATAATGCAGGAACACCGCAACGTCCAATGCGCCCAGCGCAAAGGCATACACCATCAGCAGGATCTCAAGCCCTCTGCTGTGCAGCGGCAGACCGACGGGGAGGAGCAGCAATAAAAACAGCATATATCCTGCCGAAACCAGAAGGTTCACCATAGATACTTCCGTATGCATACCAAACCACACATTTCCGCCGATGGTCAGGGCGATCCACAGGAACAGCATCACCATAAAGCCTGTATATTTCCGCATATTCGCCTCCTTATCTCTCTATCGAACAAGAGGGACGCGGCGTTGCTGCGCTGCGCCCCTCCATATAGAAGATGCGGTATTTTTGTTTTATCGAACGATCTCCTTTGCAGCCTCAGAAAGCTCTGCGACCTTCTCGTCTGCAGCGGCCTTGGTCTCGCCCTTTGCCATCATGTAAACCTTCACCTTGGGCTCGGTACCGGACGGACGGATGATAAAGGTCGTACCACCCTCCAGTTCATAGTACAGTACGTTCTGACCGGACAGCTCCATCGTCTCACACTTGCCGTCTGCCGTGCAGGTACGGGTACCCGGCAGATAATCGCGCACATACTCGACCTTGTGCTTGCCAACGGTCGTCAGCGGATGCTCGCGCAGCTCACCCATGAGCTCCTTCATGCGCTCAAGACCTGCAACGCCCGGCATGGTGATCGAGATGGTATGCTCGGTATAGAAGCCATACTTTTCGTACATGGTCTGCATTGCATCATAGAGGGTCATGCCCTTGGTGCGGTAGTATGCAGCCATCTCCGCGATCAGCATCGATGCCGTAACGGCATCTTTATCACGCGCATAGTCGCCTGCCAGATAGCCGTAGGACTCCTCGAAGGCAAACAGATATTCATGAGAACCTGTGGTCTCGAACTGCTTGATCTTCTCTGCGAGGAACTTGAAGCCCGTAAAGGTATCGAAGCAGTCCACGCCGTTCGCCTCTGCCGCCGCGCGTGCCATCTCCGTTGTTACGATGGACTTGAGCACTGCCGGATGCTCCGGCATGGTTCCCGTGAGCTTCTTCGCCGTGATCACATAGTCGATGAGCAGCACACCCACCTGATTGCCGGACAGGGTGATATACTCCCCTGCGGCATCCTTGAGCA
>JARIAV010000227.1 GCA_029257685.1 Butyricicoccus sp. | reverse complement strand
CATATCTCCTGCGATTGTGATAAACTGGTTGGTCAGCACCTCATCTGTATCCATCCAAGCCCGCTCGATTACGGGTTGTTCTGCGGTCATGATGCCCACAAGCTCGGCATAGTTGCGCACCACATAGGGCAAATAATCAATGAGCTTTCGGTTCATCTATACACCTTCCTGTCTTCACTGGTGATTGGGGTAATGATACCAAGCTGTGGGATATGGTCAGGCTTCAAGGTATAATTGGCAGCCTTACCATTGATCTGCGTGTCCATAACATCCAGCACCCCCTCGATATCCAGCAGCCGACTTTCGATTTGGCTGATCCGCAGGACAAGCGGCTGTTCCTGCTTTGCCCACGTCTGCGCCACTTCATTGAAATAAGCACGAATGGCATTTGTAACATAGGCTTGTGCATCTTCCCAAGTCCAACCGCCCTGATAGGTCAATGTCAAGGTGAGATCGATCGTCTCCTGCTCTACGCCAGATACATGCACCACATGACCAATGGGCGCAAGTCCTACGCCCTCCCCCGCATTCTGCGTGGGATCCATTGTGGTCTGCACCAACTCAATCAGCGTACTGGATGGCTTACCACCGGTACTGTCTGCAATGACCAGCTTCACCGTTCCACCTACGGTCAGTTTGGTATCTGCCGCAGCCGTATACACCTGATCCAGCCAATGCTTGATTGGTTCTGCTGCCTGTACACTTTTGATCCATTCCCCTGTTCCCTCTGGCGGCATCAGCTCCGCCGGCCGGATATCGCCATTCCACGGACGATACACCTTGACGCCGCCAACGCCGGGAATTGCACCTACTTTCTGCATATAGTCCGCACGGTTTCCACCAAACGCCTGCGCAGCTAAGCTGTCAAAATACCGCTGCCGGAATGCCTCGGTATCTTCCTCATCCTCACCGGGAATAAGCAATGCTGTCACCTTACAGGTTTCCAGACCCTTGATGTATTCGATCGGAATCACAAGCGAATTATATGCATTGCCGCTTTCCCCTGCTGTTTCGCAGGTGATCTCATATCTACCATTTTCGCGGTCAGCGGAAACAAAATAATTGTAGTCCCCGATTGAAAACCGAGTGCCTGTTGGAAGCGCGAGATCGATCGGTGTGATACTGAGCTCCAGCACAGCCGGACTTGCTGGATAAGGTGCAAGTCCACGTTCTGCCGCGCGTAGAATCAGATATTCTCGACTTGCAGTATCTGCAAAGGTTTCGCGAAGGATAGTATCCAGCTGGATATACAGGTTTTGCAGCTCCACGGCCGCGGGCGCATTGCCCAGCCACACCATAGATCCTTCACGCGTATCCAGATTGCTGTTGACAGATAACACCTTTTCCAGCATCCGCCGCAAAAGATGCTCGTATGTAATATGCTCATACATCAGGCTTCCACCTCCATTTCTGTAAAAATCGGCCCGAAAATACTGGTCACCGTGAATGTGGTGAGTACCTTTTTCTTATCCTTCACTTCAAACTGGAAGTTCTCAACCGCCGTAATACGGTCGTCCTGTAATAGTGCTTCCTTGATCCTGCGCTCGATTTCAGGGATACAGTAATCTATGGGCTTGCCGATCAGATCTTCAAACTCTACCCCGTAATTCCATGAGTAGATGAGCCAGCGATACCGCTCTACATGCAGAATCAGAAAAATTGCCTGCTCGACAGCCTTGACCTGATCGATCGTTCCGGTAATGGTTTCGGTATCGTGATTCATGCGAAAGGTTCGGCTTGGCAGTCTGGTAAATGTAAAGTCCTGCTTCAAATCGTCCTGTACCTGTGGGATCATAACCATTCCCCCGTAAGTTCCGGGATTGGCTTCACGCGATCCAAAACAACGAACCGTTTCCCCTTCTGCATCCGTGCCAAAAGCACCTGATCCCCAACAATAAGGGCATTGTGGATCTTGATCTTCTTTCTGCCCTGAATGGGGTGATTGTGCTGGATCTCTGTGGCAGTGCCGCCGCCCGTGTAGGTATCCACGACTGGATGCCCATGACTGATAACAACCGACTGTGCAGATACCGTGATATCCAGTTCATAATCTGTGACATTGCGCGTCAAAACCAGCATTGCCTCGGTATAGATGGACTGCTGATCCACCTGAATTTTGAGCGGCTTGTCTGAAACGACCGTGCCGAACAGCAGATTGACCGGCTTTCCGGCTTCCACCGCTTCCACAGCTGCCTGCTTGACGAGCTGCACCATGTTTTTTGCATTAGGCAATAAACTCACCTCCAACCAATACCAGATCCATAAAATGTTGCTCTCTCTCAAACTTATGTGTTACACGCTCCACCATGAGATATTGACACACGATGATATCCCCCAGATCCAAAGAGATCCCGACAGCCGAACCGGCACGCACGCGCACGTCACCAAAAGCATTTGTAATGGATAGCTTGCGTGTTTTCTGGTCGTATAGCTTGAGCAGCGCATTCGCCTTTTCCGCTGCACCGAGCGGGCTTTGCACGGATTCAAAATACTGCAATACGCCCCACAGGTTCATCTTTGCGCCATCCTGCGCAATATAGACCTCTCGTTTTCCGGTCTCCTCATTGTTATAGACCAGCTTCACCTTATTATAGGTCTGCGTATCGATACTGGACTCATAATCAAAGGTTTCTCCTGTTTCCGCATCAATGAGCAGATCCAGCTTCATGGAGTTGATATTTTTGAGGGTCAACTTTCCCACATCATCGTACAGACAGAACAGCTCTCCTGTATGCATCAGCGTTTCATCCAAAGCATTCTGCATCATATCGAAAAGCGTCTCGTTTTCCTCTACAACGGTTTCCATGGTGTAGGCCGTATCCTCCACCGTCCCCAGCTTCAGCCGGAAATCATCAGCCAGACGCTTGAGCAGATCAGAAGCTTTGAGGCCCTCTTCAATGATGGTATCTTTGTTTTTGAGATATCGCAGCTGGTCGTATGCAACTACATCAATCGTCACGCTGTTTGCCTTGCGTTTCTAGGTAAATACAAAACCATAAAACAGGGGCGTGCCGTTGAACGTAAACTTCACAGGATTTCCCTCCTGAAAGTCCAGAACGCCATCTTTTACAACGGTAAACTCCAGCTTTCCGGGCACACCCTTGCGCTCCCATGACAGTTTGACCGCATCCTTCACGATCGGATAATAGATGGTTTCTCCATTTTGAATCAAAAGTTCTACGCCCAAACAGACTCCCCCTTTCAGGAAGGCAAGATCAAGTCCTGTCCTGCATGGATCAGATTGGGGTTCTTGATCTTGTCCT
>JARIAV010000123.1 GCA_029257685.1 Butyricicoccus sp. | reverse complement strand
TATTTCACGTCATCCGGCAGCCGCATCGGGGAATTCGTCGGTGCAGTCGGCTTCCCACGGGACGAGCGCGTATGCATCAAGACCGGAGAGGGCGAAACGGCGCGGTATGGCTATGTCGATCTGCAGGGCGGCCCAGTGATCGAGCCCAAGTATCTGGAAGCGGAGCAGTTTTTCGGCGGCCGTGCTCTGGTGCGTGACCTGCTGGGCAACTGCCACCTGATCGGCAAGGACGGCAAGGAAGTGCTTGCCCTGCCATACGGGGCAGACCCTGCCTATCTCAAGATCTATGAGGGGGATGTGGTCATCTTCAAGAGCCGTGGGGACAAGTACGCGCTCTATTCCCTCGGAAAAAAAGAATTCCTCGTCAGCTATTCCTATGACGAGATCCAGCCCTTTGAGAACAAGCGCGCCATGGTGCGTGTGGATACCAAATGGGGGCTGATGGATGAAAAGGGGCAGGAGGTCGTGCCGCCGACCTATCCCTATATGAGCTATCTCGGCAGCGGCCTGTATGCCGTGCGCGGCGTGGATGCCGGCGCGGCGGTCATGGATCACGACGGCAAGATCATTTACCGGACGGAAACCTATGCCGGCGGCTTTGAAACGTTCCGCTACGGCATTTCCTGGCATGGCACCCTCACCGGTGACCTCGTGTTTTTCAATGCCACGGGCGGCCTGCGCAAAACCGTTTCCGGCATCGAAAATCCGGAGATCGTCGCCTCGACCGTCGTGCGCCTCCAGCGGGACGGCAAAACGCAGTATATGCACATCTATAACGGCAAGCTGCTCTATGAGAATGTACGCGAATACAAGCTCGAGGGCGGCATCAAGGTCACGACCGAGACCTATGAAAAATACCTCGGCATGAAAGAGGACGGCACGGAATACGGCTGGTATGTGGAATACCCGAGGCTCGCCGGCATGAAGGACGAAGCCTTGCAGACGCGCATCAACGATACCCTGCGCGAGTTCTTCACCGCCGGACCGCAGGGAGACACCGGAAAGAGTGCCCTGCGGGCGACCTATGGGCTGTCCGTGGAAAATCAGGTGCTGGTCGTATGGGCGAACGGCACGAGCGGCGACGGCAATGCGGTATGGGATACCTCCATTGGCATTGACCTCAAAACCGGAGCACGCTACACCGCCGAAAAGGATCTTTTCAATGACAAGATGTTTGCCGTCACCATGGCACTTCTGCCCGAAAAAGCACCCTATTACAGCTCGCCGCGCATGGACAAGACCGGCGTTACCTTCTTCCAGCGCCATGCCGCCACCAAGACCGCACAGGCGTACAGCGAAAGCGTCCACCTGACGTTCGACCAGCTCGCAGAGGCGATCGACCTCGATGGCGCGTGCTACCGTGCCCTGACCGGCTTTGCCGGAACGGTCTATCCCGATGTGCCCTATCGCCACTGGGCGTTCCCCTATGTGACCGAGATCGGGCGGCGCGGACTGATGCAGGGCGACCAGAACGGCTTCCGTCCGGAAGCGGATATCCGCAC
>JARIAV010000103.1 GCA_029257685.1 Butyricicoccus sp. | reverse complement strand
GGCAGGGTAACGCCGATAACAGGGAACATGCCAAGGCACATCAGGATATTCTGGAAGGACTGGAACATCAGCATACCGCCAATGCCCACGGTCAGCAGAGCGGAGAAGGTGGAGCCTGCGCGGAAGCTGATATAAAACAGACGGAGCACAAGCAGTGCAAGCAGGATAATGATGGCGAGTGCGCCAACGAACCCAAATTCCTCACCGGCAACAGTATAGATAAAGTCAGATTCATTGACCGGTACTTTTCCATACTGTGTTTGCAGACCCTGCATATAGCCTGCACCGCTGAACTGACCGGCTCCAATGGCGATCTTGCCCTGTGCCGTCTGGTAGTAGTAGTCCTTTTGCGGATATAGATTGTCGATCGCCGGATCGAGCAGCACAAGGATACGCGCCAGACGATAGCCGCTCAAAAACTGGAACGCGATGGGGACAGCGGCGAGACCGAATACCAATCCGCCGAATACCCACTTGTAGGAAATGCCTGCTGCAAAGATCATCGTGATCGCAATGAGGATATAGCCGAGTCCAACACCGGCGTCATGCTGTGCGAGCACGATCGCACCAAAGGGCAGCATCACATGGATACCGAGCTGAATGAGGGTCTGCCAGCGGTTGATCTCCTCGAATACCAGCATCAGGTGGGCGGCAAAGGTGATGATGAACAGGATCTTGCCGATCTCACTGGGCTGGATGGTGATAGGGCCAATGGTGATCCAACTGCGGTTGCCGCCGTGATTCGTGCCAAGAAAACGCATGGAAAGCTGCAAGGCAACATTGAAAAACAGCAGGATGTGCCAATATCGCTTCATAGATTCCAGATCGATCAGGGACATGATGATGAAGACCAGGATGCCGATGATGGTTGCAACGCCTTGGATCAGGATGAAACGATCATGCAGGGCATCGGCTGCGGTCGCGGAATTGACCAGCACAAGACCGTATGCCGAGCAGCAAAGTGCAAGAAGCAGCAGATACAGATCCGTATTCTTAAAATAATGCGCAGCAGAGCGCAGTGGATTCATGAAAAACGACCTCCTATTTTGAGTGAACCATGCGGTATTGGCGTGGATACAGATAAAATCCATAAAAGGATGCAATTTATCATACCATAATTTCGGTAGAAAAGCGAGGATAAAATGTGCCGGATTTATTTTTAATTGTGGGATTCTATGGTAAAATAACGACAAGTGGTTCTTTATGCCAATATCACCATACCGGAACACATGGAGGAGATCACCAATGATGACAGATATTGAAATCGCGCAGAATTGTCAGATGCAGCCCATCACAGAGATCGCTGAGAAAGCAGGGATCCTGCCAGATGAGCTGGAGCTCTACGGAAAGTACAAAGCAAAGTTGTCCGCCGATACATGGAAGCGTCTGGAAGATCAGCCGGATGGAAAGCTGGTTTTGGTGACGGCCATCAACCCCACACCGGCAGGAGAGGGCAAGACAACAACAACGGTCGGACTGGGGCAGGCCATGGCACAGCTGGGACAGAACGCCATGATCGCCCTGCGAGAGCCCTCGCTGGGGCCGGTTTTTGGCATCAAGGGTGGTGCAGCAGGCGGCGGCTATGCGCAGGTCGTCCCGATGGAGGATATCAATCTGCATTTTACAGGGGATATGCACGCCATCACAGCGGCAAACAATCTGCTCTGTGCAATGCTGGATAACCATTTGCAGCAGGGCAATGAACTTCTTATCGATCCGCGCCGTGTCCTGTTCACCCGTGTGCTCGACATGAATGACCGTGCCCTGCGCAATATTACCATCGGGCTGGGCGGTAAGATCAACGGCGTACCCCGTGAAGATCACTTTATGATCACGGTCGCATCCGAGGTCATGGCGATCCTGTGCCTTGCGCGGGACATCACCGATCTCAAGGAGAGACTGGGGAATATCCTTGTGGCATATCGCTACGATGGTACGCCGGTCTATGCACGCGATCTGGGAGCAGACGGTGCAATGACAGCCCTTTTGAAGGACGCCATCAAGCCGAACCTTGTGCAGACGCTGGAAGGCACACCCTGCCTCATGCACGGCGGCCCGTTTGCCAATATCGCACATGGCTGTAACAGCGTACAGGCGACCAAAATGGCACTCAAGCTGGCGGATATCGCCATTACCGAAGCTGGGTTCGGTGCCGATCTGGGCGCAGAAAAGTTCTTTGATATCAAGTGCCGTGCAGCCGAGCTCAAGCCGGCTTGCGTGGTGCTGGTTGCAACGGTACGCGCGCTCAAGTACAATGGTGGGGTTGCCAAGGCAGATCTCAACCAGCCGGATACGGCAGCACTTGCACGCGGGATCGTAAATCTGGATGCCCATATCGAGAACATCCAGAAGTTCGGGGTGCCGGTCGTGGTTGCCATCAATGCGTTCCCGACGGATACTGCGGAAGAAATGGATGTTATCCGCAAGCACTGCGAGGAAAAGGGCGTGCGCGTGGCACTGTCCGAGGTCTTTGCCAAGGGCGGCGCAGGCGGAACGGCACTGGCGCAGCAGGTATTGGAGGTGCTGGAAGAACGTACCGCTGATTTCCATCCGCTCTATGCATTGGAGCAGCCGCTTGTGGACAAGATCCGCGCGATCGCAACCGAGATCTACGGTGCAGCCGAGGTCAATATCCTGCCTGCGGCACAAAAGGAGCTGGCAAGCATTGCAGAGATGGGGTATGGAGACCTGCCCATCTGTATGGCAAAGACGCAGTATTCGCTGTCCGATGACGCATCGCAGCTGGGACGCCCGAAGGGCTTTGCCATCACTGTGCGCACGGCGCGGCTGTCCGCCGGTGCCGGATTTGTGGTATGTGAGACCGGCGCGATCATGACCATGCCCGGACTGCCCAAGAAGCCGGCTGCTCTCTCCATCGACGTGGATGCAGACGGAAAGATCACAGGACTGTTCTAAAAATCGTTCCGGCATTATTACCCGTGCAAAGATGAGTCGAAAAGCTCCCCCTGTTTTGGAGGGAGCTTTTCTTTC
>JARIAV010000063.1 GCA_029257685.1 Butyricicoccus sp. | reverse complement strand
CCTGCGGCTGCCATGCGCGGTTATGCCGCCGACGTGACCGCCTATACCAACGGCCGCGGTCAGCTTTCCTGCACGGTCGCCGGATATCGGGCCTGTCACAACCCAGATGCCATCCTTGCAGAAAGCGGTTATGATCCGGAACGGGACGTTCAGAATCCACCCGACTCGGTATTCTGCGCCCACGGTGCCGGATATACGGTCAAATGGAACGAAGTCCCTGCCCACGCCCATGTGGATTCCGGTCGTTCGCTCGCTCCCGAAACGGAGCCGGAACGGGTCCCACAGCGCGCAGCCGTATGGTCGGGCGGCAGCGGACTGGATGCCGAGCTGGAGGAGATCTTCGTCCGCACCTATGGGCCGATCAAAAATCGCGGTATGGATGCCTTCCGCCAAAGCCAAAAACGAACCACTGCCCCTGCGATCGACACCATTTCCCGCGTCAAACCGGATGACTATTTACTGGTCGATGGATATAATATCATTTTTGCGTGGGACGAGCTGAAGGCGGTGGCTGCTGATGATCTCGATGCCGCACGCGCCGCACTCATCCATCTGCTCAGCAATTATCAAGGCGTGAAACGCTGTCACCTCATTTTGGTGTTCGATGCCTACCGCGTCAAAGACAATCCCGGTTCGATCGAAAAGACGCACGGGATCCATGTAGTCTATACCAAGACAGCCGAAACAGCGGATATGTATATCGAAAAGGCTTCGTATGATCTGTCCCGTGCCCACCGCGTCAAGGTCGCGACCTCAGACGCTTTGGAACAGGCGATCATCTTAGGGCATGGCGCAGAGCGTATGTCCGCAAACGATCTCTATTGGGAAGTCCAGCAGGCGAACCGCCAGATCGAAGATTTCGTCAAAAATTCTCAATAAAACAAAAAAGGTGTTCTGGATAGAACACCTTTTTGCGCATCTGATTTACTTTTTGATCTTGAATGCCTTGGTCTGGTCGCGCAGGATCTGCGTCTGAGAGAAAAGCTCCTCACTGACCGCAGCTGCTTCCTCACTGGTTGCAGAGTTGGTCTGTACGACCGCCGAGATCTGCTCGATGCCCTGCGTTACCTGCGAGATCGCCTCGGCTTCCTCGCTCACAACACGCGCAATGCCATTGATCTCACCGGCAGAATGAGCAGCCAGTGTCAATGTGTGCTTCATGTTTTCAGAAACATCTCCCATAATGAGACTGCCGCGCTTGACTGCCTCCATAGAGTTCTCGATGAGCACCTTGGTTGCCTTGGCTGCCTGATCGGACTGCCCTGCAAGGCTGCGTACTTCATCCGCAACAACGGCAAAGCCCTTGCCTGCCGCACCGGCACGCGCTGCCTCGACTGCCGCATTGAGTGCCAGAATATTGGTCTGGAATGCAATGCTCTCAATGGTTCCGATGATCTTCTGGATCTCCTGAGAAGCGTGGTCGATATCCTCCATCGCGGCGATCATCTGGGTCATCTGCGCATTGCTTGCCGAGATCTGCTCGTCGGTCTGGCGTGCATTTTCCTGCACGGACTGTGCCGCAGCCGCATTCTTCTTGGCATTCTGGGACAGTTCTTCAAGCGATGCCATCAGTTCTTCTACCGCGCTTGCCTGCTCGGTCGCACCCTGTGCCAACGCCTGCGAGCTGGACGAGATCTGCTCTGCACCCGTTGTGACCTGCGTGGTCGCTTCGTTGATCTGGTAGACGGTTCTGGACATGGAACCGGTCATCTTCTTGATGGATTCTTCGATGGACTGGAAATCACCCACAAACGGAATGGATACATCCACATCAAAGTTACTGCTGGCCATGCCTTCCATCACACGGTTGATATCGGATACATAGT
>JARIAV010000021.1 GCA_029257685.1 Butyricicoccus sp. | reverse complement strand
GAACTACCACTTTTTCCATAAATGCAGTATAATAGAGATACACAAAAGCACAAAGCAAAGCGTGCAGACGGGAGAATCAGATATGATGAAAAAAGCGGTATTGTGGGGCGCGGCACTGCTGTGCACCCTGAGCCTTTTTGGATGTTCCTTCCAAAAGAAACCACAGGACACCCCAGAGGATGATGTGGTCCATGTGACCAATACATTCGTAAAAACACCCGAGGCGGAGCAAACCATGCAGAAAGAGGTCATCTGGTCCACCTACGAGGAGCTGAGCGACAACAGCTGGCAGTGTAACGGGATGCCCTACGCCTATAAGCTGGAGGTCAGCGGCACGACCGACGCCACCGAGCTGGGCACGACCTACACCATCCTGAGCAACCGCTATCCGATCTCCTTTGAGCAGGCATTCAAGGAGCACGCGCTGGCACGCGCAGGGGACAAGTTCTTCGATTTGGAGGATGCCGTCATCGTGGAGACCCGCCCGGCGATCGAGGATGCACCGGAGATCCAGTGCGTCCTTCAGGAAAAGGAAGGCCTGTTCCAGCCGGAGGACTATAACGGAGACATGTTCTGGGCAAAGCATCAGCTGGGGAACACCATCGAGATCTGGTATGAAAACCGGTCCGATGCCCCCGCAACGGTCACCCTGTATCGCTATAACCTCATCGCGGCACAGAAAGAACTGCAAAAAATGGAGGTCGCACCGCATGAGACCGGCGTATGCACCTACAGCGCGGACGGCGCAGACCACGGCGCGTATGCCGCCGCCGTCACCAAGGACAGGGATCAAACGCTTTCAGGCGACCTGCGGGTCTATCAGGTCGAGGAGCGGTATCGGTAAATCTATGGAGATCGCAAAACGAGGCTATGCGCCCAAGGATGCCATGGAATTTGGCACGGAAAATCAGTGAGCGGAGAGAAAAAGGGCTGCTGCAAAACAGAGTTTGCAGCAGCCCTTTCGGCTTGTGGGGATGATGTGTTGCCGCGCACATTCGCGCGCCGGTCACGCGCTCTCGGTGCGCGCGAGCGGATCGTGCGCCGCAGGCAGGGCGGCGCGGTACATCGCATAGAAGGTTTCCGGCGCAAGGGT
This sequence comes from Butyricicoccus sp., assembly GCA_029257685.1. Taxonomy (GTDB): domain Bacteria; phylum Bacillota; class Clostridia; order Oscillospirales; family Butyricicoccaceae; genus Butyricicoccus. Next base: position 7,604 of record JARIAV010000021.1, on the reverse strand, counting down.
GGAGAGCCACGCCGCCGAGGGACAGCAAACGGGGCGGTCCTCCTGCTTGCTGTGCAGATCGGTCACGTCGGGATAGACGATGAGGTCCCCGTTCCGCACATAAAATTCTGCCAGCTCGCGGCACAGGATCGCTTCCGTGACCTGCCGCAGAGCCCATTCGGGCGCAGAAGTGCGTGCGCACAGATAGGACGGGATCAAGACCGCGCCCTCCTGCGGCGTGCAGAGAAAGGTGTTCGTTCCATCGGCGCGCAGGGCGTAGATGGAGGGCACAAGGGCGGTCTGTGCCCGCGCTTGGCGTACCGTTTGAAATGCGCCGATGGGCATATCCGCGATGTGGCTGCGTGCGAGCAGGGCGCGTGCCGCTTCCATGCCGGACTGCTCCCATACCAGCTTGACGACCGTCTTGACGGCGGAATTGTTGATGCCGCCAAAAGCAAGTCCGTTCCAGTCGGTGAGGGCGGTCTGTGCGCAGGTATCCGGTTCGCGGGTGTGGTATACGAGCGGAATGGAGACGAAGGGCAGCAGTTCGGGCGCACGCTTCACGGCATCGAGTGCCGCTCCGCTGCGCAGAGGGATCCAGTCGGCGGCTGGGTACAGGGTGCCTTGCAGCTTGCCGAAGATGCGCGGATCTTCAAAGACCTCCAGATCGGCGGATACGATGAGATCGGGCAGGACGGCATCTGGACGGGCGAGATACTCGGACATGTGCTCGGGATAGCCCAGCCCGAAATAGCGTACCTCCAGCGCGATATCCGCGGCGCGGAGCGTTTCGGTGAGACGGGTGAGGAAGGCTTTTTCCTGCGGGTGCAGGACACAGATATGGTTCCAGTATAATAAAACAGGGGTCATGCGAGGTGTTCTCCTTTCCGAAGTGCGGTTTGATAGCATTGCTGGCGGCGGTAGGCCTGACTGAGTTCGGCATAGAGCCGTGCCTCCTCGGGCGTGCGCTCCAGAATGGCGGTGACGGCACCGCCCTGCATGACCACGCGGCGCGGTGCCATGAGTGCGGTGTGCGGGTCATGGGTCACGACGAGCACCAGCTTATCACGCCCTTGCAGCAGCGACAGTGCCTTTTCCTTGTCCACGCCTGCGTTTTCGATCTCGTCGATGAGTACGACGGGGCTGTCACAGATGAGGGCGATATCCGCGATCATCAGGGCGCGTGTCTGTCCGCCACTCAGCAGATTGAGGTTGTGGTCGGGCAGGAGGGGTTCGGGCGTGATCTCGTTTGCGAGGGCGATGACCTCGGAGACGGAGACGGCACAGGCACGGCACTGTGCATGGAGCGTGATGAACTGCGCGACCGTGGTGTCCAGCATGAAGCGCATGTTCTGCCCAAGATGGGCGATGAGGTGCGCGGACTGGTGCAGCCGCTCGGCATGGGGCACGGGCGCGCCGTCGAGCAGGATGGTGCGTCCGGTGACGGAATCCCCGTGCGCCAGCTGCTCGACATCTTTGATGAGGCGCGACTTGCCCGAACCTGTGTTGCCTACGATGGTGCACAGCTCGCCTCGGTGCAGGGTGAGGGCTGGAAACGGCTCAGGGCGACCCTGCTTGTCGCGTCCTGCCTGAATGGTCAAAGTCTGCATGGTGTATCCTCCGGAAATGAGATCTTGCCGATGATGCCCTGCTGATAGGCACTGCCCACGCGCTGCTCCCCGACACAGTAGGAGCAGACGCCGCTCGGCATGGTGTGGCGCAGGGTATCCTCGGTGCGGTCGGTGATGGCAGGACGGGCGCGCAGCCACTGGGCGAGCAGATCCAGTCCGTAGCCTGCAAGGGCATCGACCGGAAAGAGCATGGCATGGGGGTTCAGACGGCGGATCTGCCAGCAGATGATCTCAAGCTCGGCTTGGGATACCATGTCGATCTTGGTCAGTACCACAAAGTCCGCCTCGGTGAGCATGGGGCCGAGCTGTTCGGGCGCTTTGCTGCTTGCCGTACAGTCGAGCACACAGCCTGCCGTCATCTGTCGGGTCGCCGGAGAGCAGCGGTGGCACAGTCCGGCGGTCTCGATGACCAGAGTGTCACAGGAAAGTGATTCGCCCCAGTGCCAAAGCTCGGGCAGGTTGGAAACGAGGAAGTGATCGGGGCACAGGTCGCCGCTCAGTCCGGCAACGCAGGGCAGGCCCATCGCCCGATAGAGCTGGTCATCCTGCGTTTGCAGACAGTCGATCTTGCACACGCAGGGGGTCGCGCCCTCTGCCGTAAGGAGAGGGAGCAGGTGCCGGAGTGCCGCTGTCTTGCCCACAGCGGAAGCTCCGGAAAAGAGGATCACATGATGCAGCATTGTATGCCTCCATTGCTGAGAAAATTTTTTGTTAGCGATAACTTACCACAGAGTACGCCCGTTTGTCAGTATCAACTGAGACGGTGCGCCCATCTTTTTTTCTTGACTTGTGCAAGGTGGTCGGGCTACAATAAGAAAAGTTAGGAAAGGCTAACCGGAAAGGAGGCGGGACGATGGAGCAAAAGGAGCTGCATGGATATCTTGCGTGTTCACCGTTTTTGCGCGGCTGTCCGCTCGCGCCCGAACAGGTGCGCCTGTGCACGGTACGGGCAGGGCAGATCGTGAGCGACCGGCAGGCGGACGCGGCGTGTGTGGGACTTATCGTGAGCGGACGGGTGGAGGTGTACTCGATCGCGCTCGACGGCAGGGACATCCTGCTCAATACATTGGAGACAGGCGCATGCTTCGGCATCGCGAACCTTATGGGCGAGGGCGAGCTGGACACCGTGCTGCGCTGTGCGTGCGACACGCGCGTGCTGTATATCCGAAAAACCGCCCTGCTGGACTGTCTCCGGCAGGATGCCGCCCTTGCCCTGCACTATGCCGCGCTGTGCAATGAAAAGCTGCAATTCCTCATGCGGCGGATCGAGCTGCTGACCATGCAGTCCTGTCGGGGCAAGATCATCGCCTATCTGCTGGCACACCAGAACGCGGCGGGCACGGTCGCGGATACCGGCTCGCGCGAGGAGCTGGCAAGGGCGCTGGGCGTCAGCCGTGCGGCACTCTTTCGGGAGCTTGCCGCGCTCCAAAATCTGGGCGCACTGCGCACGGAGGGCAGCACCCTGACCGTGCTGGACAGTGGCTTGCTGGAAGAACTGCTCTACCATCCGGCTGGCACGAAATAACCATCCGCGCCATAGTTTTGGCGCACAGGAACAAGAAAGGAACTTATGGATATGAAAAGAATGCTTTGTGTACTGTGTACACTGTCCCTCTCGGCGTCGCTTCTCGCGGCCTGCGGCAGCGCGCCGCAAAAGACACCGGACAACGGCGCAGCCGATGATCAGCCGCAGACCACCGCGGCACAGCCGGTGGACATGGAGATCCTGGCACTCAAGGGGCCGACAGGCATGGGACTTGTGCAGTTCATGAGCGAAGCGGAGGCAGGCAGCCTGACGGACGAAAACTATCACTTCACCATCGCCGCCGCACCCGATGAGATCGTACCCAAGCTGTCCAAGGGGGAGGCGGATATCGCTGCCGTACCGGCAAACCTTGCGGCGGTGCTCTATCAGAATACCGAGGGGGGCGTGCAGACCCTCGCGATCAATACGCTGGGCGTGGTCTATCTGCTGGAAAACGGCGAGAGCGTCAAGAGCGTCGCCGATCTGCGCGGCAAGACCATCTATGCCAGCGGCAAGAACAGCACGCCGGAATATGCCCTCAACTATATTTTGGAGCAGAGCGGACTGGATCCGGCGCAGGATGTCACGATCGAATGGAAGAGCGAGCATGCAGAGTGCCTTGCCGCGCTCATGGCGAATGAAAACAGCATTGCCATGCTGCCCCAGCCTTTCGTGACCACGGCGCAGATGAAGGACCCGTCCGTGCGCATCGCGCTCGACCTGACGGAGGAGTGGGATCGCTTGCAGGCAGGCAACAAGACCCCGTCTGCAATGGTGACCGGCGTTGTGGTGGCACGCAAGGAGTTTGCCACGGAGCATCCGGAAGCGATCTCCAACTTCATGGATCACTATAAGGATTCCGTAGACTATGTGAACAAAAACGTCGAGGACGCGGCAAAGCTGATCGGCGCGTATGATATCGTGCCCGAGCAGGTGGCAGTACAGGCGATCCCCAAGAGCAACATCGTATTCGTGGAGGGCGGCGAGATGAAGGACAAGCTGTCCGGCTATCTGGCGGTGCTCCATGAGCAGAACCCGAAGGCGGTCGGCGGCAAGCTGCCCGATGACGCGTTCTACTACGCGCGCTGAGTGGGATGAAGCAGACGATCCGCATTTGGGCGGTCATGGTCTGGCTGCTCGTCTGGCAGGTCGGGGCGATGGCACTCGACCAGCAGATCCTCCTCGTGTCGCCCGTGCGCGTGCTGGTGCGGCTCGCGGAGCTTTCGGGCACGGCTGCTTTCTGGCAGGCGATCGCCGCCTCGTTCCTGCGCATCACGGCAGGGTTTTTGCTGGGTGTGACGGTGGGCACGGTGCTTGCCGTCCTGTCCGCGCGGTATCGGCTGGTCGAGGAGCTGCTGGCACCTGCGCTGCTTGCGGTCCGCTCGGTGCCGGTCGCGTCTTTCGTCATCCTTGCCCTCATCCTGTTTTCCTCGCGCACGCTGGCAACGCTCATTTCCTTCCTGATCGTCCTGCCCATCCTGTACAGCGGCGTGCTGTGCGGCATCCGTGCGGCAGATGCGGAGCTGTTGGAAATGGCGCAGGTGTTCCGTATCCCGTCCGTGCGGCGGATCCGCTATCTCTATGTGCCCGAGGTGTTCCCGTTTTTTGAATCGGCGTGTGGCTCGGCATTGGGCTTGTGCTGGAAATCGGGCATTGCCGCCGAGGTCATCGGGATGCCGCAGGGGTCGATCGGGGAGCAGCTCCAGCAGGCGAAGGTGTATCTGGATACGCCCGATCTGTTTGCATGGACGCTGGTGATCGTGCTGGTGAGTCTGGTGTTTGAGCGTATGTTTGCCGCAGGGCTCAGGTGGTGTGCCGCGCGGCTGGAAAGGATCTGACAAGATGCAGGATATCGTGCTCAAGGACATTTGTAAGGCGTATGGGGGCAAGCCGGTGCTGCGGGAGCTTTCCGCCGTGCTGCCCAAAGGGGAGATCGTCGGTATGATGGCACCCTCCGGAACGGGAAAGACGACGCTTTTGCGTATCCTGATGGGGCTGGAGCAGCCGGACAGTGGACAGCTCGACGGACTGGCAGGCGTGCGCGTGAGTGCGGTGTTTCAGGAAGACCGGCTGTGCGCGCGGCTTTCCGCCGTTGGGAACATCCGCCTGACAGCACCGCACCAGACCGCGGAAGCGGTTCGCGCCGCGCTCGCGGCGGTGGGGCTGACAGGACGCTGCACCGAACAGCCCGTGTGTGAGCTTTCGGGCGGGATGCGCCGCCGCGTTGCCATTTTGCGTGCGCTGCTGGCACCGTATGACCTGCTGCTGCTCGATGAGCCGTTCAAGGGCTTGGACAGCGCGACAAAAGAGCAGGTCATGGCGGACACGCGCCGCCGCGCGGCAGGGCATACCGTGCTGCTGGTGACGCATGATGCATCGGAGCTGGACGCGATGGGCGTACAGCTTCGGCTGGAACTGAAATGAGAAAGACGGCTGGATCTTTTGTCCAGTCGTTTTTGTTTGGCTGCAAGGCAACTGGGAACAGCGGTGCGTCCGCTGTCCTTGCACGATCGCCGGAATGGGTGTATCATAGAGCTATCACAGACCGAAGGGAGGGCAGACGGACAACCTGCAACAAAGATAAAAACGCACCGCGCACCGTGTTTCGGGTGTGCCAGAGCTGGTCGGTAGCCCAGCCGCCTTATGGATCCCATGAGGTAAGTAACCTGCCCCTCCTCGGGTTGTCCGTTCTTTGTTCATAACGAAAATTTCAGGAGGGATTTGTTATGGACAAAACCACTATAAAACTGACCGTATTTTTTGAAGACCCATTTTGGGTCGGGGTGTTCGAGCGCATCGAGGGCGGTCAGCTTTCCGCCTGCAAGATCACCTTCGGTGCAGAGCCGAGGGAGCAGGAGGTTTGGCAGTTCATCCTGCGGCACGCATCCGCGCTGAAATTTGGGCCGGCGGTGGCAGTTTTGGAGAAACCCATGCACCAAAACCCCAAGCGGCGGCAGCGTGCGGCACACAATCAGCCCACAGGCATCGGTACGAAGTCCCAGCAGGCGTTGCAGCTGGCGCGAGCGCAGAGCAAAGCCGAGCACCACGCGAGAGCAAAGGCGCATAAGGCAGAGGTGCAGGCGCAGAAATACGCAAAGAAGCAGCAAAAGCGCAAGGACAAGCACCGCGGCAGATAGGGCGGGGCAGGGCATCAATAAAAGAAGGATCTGCGGCGGTCTTCGGATCGCGGCAGATTTTTTTTGCACAGAAAAGCATAGGCTTTCGGCAAGCGCATAAGGTGGGGATTGTCGTTTGTTGCTGAGAAGAGCCGCGCTGAAAAATTCAAAAAAAGTTAATAAAGTGTGTAAAATGCGTGATAAAATAGATAAAACTTATATTTTGTCAAGGATAGCCTGTCAAGGATGGTTTGAGGGGAGGATATGCAGTGAGCAAGGGATTTCTGTTTCGGGTCACGGCGATGGACGAGGCGGTCTGTGTGCCGCAGGTGCGCGATGCGCTGGAAAAATATACGGAGCTGAATTCACGGGAGAAATATCCGCGGCTGTGGCGGCTGGTCGATCGTCTGCGTGCCGTGCCGACCGTATCCGATGGGCAGAAGGCGCGCCGTCGGGTGCTGCGTGCGGTGCTGGGGACGGTCTGCTGGGGGCTGGGTGTGTTTGGGCTCCTGCCTGCATTGATGGCACCCGATGAATTGGGTGAGGTGCTGGTGTTGGGCGCGATGGTCTTTGCCAGTGCGGTGGGGATGCTGTGGCACAATCAGCGCACCATGCTCATGGTGTTGAGTCTGTCACTGGGCAGTCTGCTGACGTGGGGGGCGTGTGTCAATCGGGCAGAGCTTGGTGTGTTCCTGTGGTTTGGGATCTTGAACCTTGTGATCGGGGGCGCGGCGATCTGGTCGCGGATACATAAGAAGAAGGATACGTTTCTGGCGGCGGCAGAGCAGCTTGTGCGGTCGCGGCAGGCGATCGATCCGGCGGCACATACGCAGCTGACGTTTTCCGAGCGGGAAATGATGGTATGGGTAGAGGGCGTTACGGCGGCGGTGGTGTCGTATGCGGATTTCAGGTATGTGATCGAGAGTGCGGATCTGTTTGTGCTGGTGTATCAGGAGCAGATGACTGTTTTGCAGAAGCAGGAGCTGCAAGAGGGCACGACAGAGGAGTTTCGAGTGTGCATGGGGGAACACACCAATTATGAGGTGATATAATTGGAAAACCGCAGGTTTTTCATTCCTTATGTTCTTATTTTGCTTTAGAAAGCAAAGGGAAACCGTTTTGGAACGTCCGTTGGGTTTTCCTTTCTGCTAAATGAATTTGCTTCCAAGCAAAGGGGAATAGTTTTGGAAATCCGCAGGAGTTTCTTTTCTGCGAAAAAGATTTGCTTCAAAGTAAAGATATAATTTTTTGGAACGTCCGTTTGGGTTTCCTTTCTGCAAAAAAAGATTTGCTTCAAAGCAAAGAGAAAGGGTTTGGAAATCCGTCTGGTTTTCCTTTCTGCTGAAAAAGATT
>JARIAV010000344.1 GCA_029257685.1 Butyricicoccus sp. | reverse complement strand
GCCTTGAGATCCGCCAGCGATGCCGGTACACCCGTCTCATTGTTGACAACGAGGGTTTGTTCATCTACATTCAGCTGGATCTCCTCTTTTTCAGTCTTTACGAGTACAGACTTGGCTTCCCCTTCCTTCTGCACGGATTTCACGGTTGCCATCTCACCCACCTGAGACATGAACGGAAGCTCTACCATCACATTTTCCTGTTCTTCTGCCTTTGTCTCCAAAGGCTTTGCGTCCACCTTTACCGTTTCTGGTTTCGCTGCAAATGCGCTGCTGGTGCACAGAAGTGCCGCACTCAGACCCATTGCCAAAATTCGATTCTTTTTCATATCGTTCATCCTCCTCTGTTGTGGTTTCTTATCTGTTTAGACGGTTGCTTTTGGGGAAAGTTCCACATATATGGAAAATTTTCAAAAATTCATTCCATGCCTCTGTCTTCAAACCTCCATACCCTCTGGCACAAAAAGGGATGGCTGCTCCTCATTGGGCTGTACATGCATTTCGATCTTATAGGTATCCCTTTTCCCGCCGATGGTGAGATCCATCTGCACGCGTGCGGTTTGCTGCCCAATGCTTCCATTTTCTTCCTTCGCGCTATAAGAGACCTGTTTGAGCGGTGCGCCCTTCAGGGTACGGTTCAGCACTGCCGGGACAAAGGAATATGCGTAGGTATCGTTTTTGGTGGTCAGATCCAAAATCGCACTGACCGGAATGGTATTGGGTGCAGGGACCGGATGATTGATCGTCTTTCCGTTGGTAAACAGATACTGTACCCCATGCTTCTCATAAACACCGACGATCAGTGCATCTGCATAGCGCAGCTCGGCGGCAAGATTTCCGTTCTCCCTGACGATCTTTCCTGTGTATGTGAGCTCAGTTCCGTTGGCTGCGCTGATCGCAGCTGTCAGCGTATCGCTTCGATCCTGCTTTCGGTTTTTGAGCTCCGCATACGCATTGTTGTTATCAAAGATCGCCTTGGTGTGTGCTGCCTTCTTGATATCGATGCTGTCCTCTGCGATGAGGGTATCGAGCAGCATCCCATCTCCGGTCTTGACCTCACGACTCAAAGCCGTATAGCTCATTGCGACCATCTGGTCACGCAGGAACTTCTTACTGCTGTCATAGTTGACGGCATCGATCACACCCAAGGTCTTCGCATAGTCGAGCGCGGTCTTGTAGGTGTAGCCGTCCCCCTCTGCATACCCCAAGGCACGCAGCAAAAAGGTTGCATACTGCTGTGCATTGCAAAGCTCCGCCGTGCCGAACTTCGTTGCGCTCATGCCGACTGTCAGCTTATTTTCATACAGCCAGCCCACATAGGGTGCCGCCCACTTGGGCACATCCCGAAATGGCGTGCGATAGGTCTTGCTCTTTGCGTCCTCCTCCCGTCCCAGCAGGCGCACCAGCATTGCCGCTGCCTCTGCACGCGTCGGGGCACGATCGAGCTCATAGCCATGCTTGGTTCCGGTAAACAGCTCCATTGCCTGAAGGGCCTCTGCACAGTGCGTAAAATCTGCTGCAAGCGCCGTCCCCATGAGGGATACTGCCGCACAGATCCCCGCAGTCGTTCTCTGTACCCATCGTTTCATCTCGTGCTTCCTCCTTGTAAGATGTTTTTCAATCGATCACTTTCTCACACCTGCATACAATTGCGCAGCTTTCGGGCGAGAATTTCTATTGCTTCTCTCCATTGACTTTCCAGACGTGATCTTATATAATTTTTATGGTTAGTTATAGTTAACTTTCTTTTACAGCAGCAATCCTGCATGATTTTTTACGATACCATCCACCGACCCGATCGCGCGGACAGGCACATGATCTGTGTGCCATTTTTTGCTGGTGATCTGTCTGATATTGTACCATATCTGCACGGTGCTGACAAAATAAAATTTTTCCATGTATCGATCACGGAAAAATCCAACACGCTAAATATACAGGAGGAGGAACCTATTATGAACTTACAGAAATGCGCAGTCATCGGCACAGGCTTTGTTGGTGCAACTGCTGCCTATACACTCGCGACCAGTGGACTCTTTTCCGAACTCGTACTGCTCGATGCCAACCGTGCCAAGGCAGAGGGCGAAGCCGCAGACATCAGCCACGGCGTCTCGTTTGCACAGCCCTGCGCCGTACACGCCGGAGACTATGAAGATCTAAAGGATTGCGGGCTCATCATCCTTGCCGCAGGTGCCAACCAAAAGCCGGGAGAAACACGGATCGACTTGTTACATCGCAACGAAGCCATTTTGCAGAGCATTTTAAGCTCGGTACTGGCGGTCGCGCCGGACTGTATCCTGCTCGTGGTATCCAATCCGGTCGATCTGCTGACCTATCTCGCGCAGAAGATCTCCGGTCTGCCGCCCTGCCGTGTGATCGGTACGGGAACGGTACTGGATACCGCACGGCTCAAGTATCTGGTCGGACAGCACCTGCATGTAGACAGCCGCAATGTACACGCCTTCATCATCGGTGAGCACGGAGACAGCGAGCTGGCTGTCTGGTCGTCTGCCAACATTTCAGGCATGGATCTTCCCGATTACTGCCGCATCGCCGGAAAGCCATTTTCACAGAAGGTGCTGGATGATATCTATCAAAACGTCCGCGATGCTGCCTATCACATCATCGACGGCAAGGGCGCGACTTACTATGGCATCGGCATGGCGGTCCTGCGGATCGCGCGTGCGATCGTGCGCAATGAGCACTCTGTCCTGCCCGTTTCCTCAGTCATTGAAAACCGCTATGGCGTGCGCGAGATCTGTCTTGGCCTGCCCTCTGTCGTTGGACAGAACGGCATCGAGACCGTGCTCGATCTGCCACTCAATTACGAAGAAAAAAAGCAGCTGGAATCCTCTGCCGGAAAGCTCCGTGCATTGCTTGACTCCATGGGTCGATAAAAAAGTTTTGACAGCCTAAAAAATCCCACCCGATCATGGGTGGGATTTTTTTTATCCTTACGCCTTTGGCGCAGTCTCTGTCTTATCGGCCGGTGCTTCGTCCTTCTTGTCTGTCTCGGACTTGGTCTCGTCCTTCTTCTCGGTCTCCGGCTTTGCCTCGTCCTTCTTCTCGGCCTCCGGCTTTGCCTCGTCCTTCTTCTCGGCTTCCGGCTTTACCTCGTCCTTCTTGTCAGCTTCTGGCTTTGCCTCGTCCTTCTTCTCGGTCTCAGCCTGCTGCATCAGCTCGTCAGCAGTCTTATAGCTCTCCAGATCGGTCGGGAAAGTCACCTTGACTGCATCTCCAACCTTGTTTGCTGCAACGTTCATCTTGACAGCTGCCTCGATCTTCTGTCCGGCAACTTCCATATTCATTGCCATGTCAGCCTTCTGGCTGTACAGTCCGCCTTCCTTGAAGGTCATTTCGATGTCTGCCTTGCTCAGATCCATGCTGATCTTGAACATATCTGCGGTGATGCCCTGCTGCTTCATTTCCTCAGTGATCTCGATCTGACCAGTGATCTTCTGGAACAGCTCTGCAAAGATGCCATTGAATGCCTCTGCATTGTAAGTCATCTTGTAAGTCGTTCCATCCTGAGAAATGCTGTCTACCAGACAGAGCGGTACAGACTTCATACCAGCCATGCTCTGAAGATCGATGCCCTTGAGCATGGTCTTGAGATCCATCTCCTGCTTGACCTTCTGATCTGCCAGCTTGGTGTAGGAAGCGCCGCCCTTGACGTACATCTCCATCGGAAGCTCGACCTTCTGGGTCTTGCCATCCTCAGTCGGAACGGTCATGGACAGGGAGCCCTTCATTGCCATTTCCATCTCTTCCAGCTTCTCCGGATCTGCCTTTACCTGAACAGCAAACTTGCCTGCTGCATCAACAGACTCATTGCCAGCCTTCATGTTCATGGTGAAATCCGCTGCTGCATCTGCGGAAGTCGATGCGGCTACTGCTGCATACGCCTTGTTGAAATTGCGCAGGGTCTCGAAGATCTTCTGTGCCGCAGCTGCCTTATCGGCTGTGATCGCCTTATCCGCAACCAGCTTGGTCAGCAGATCTGCTTCGCCGCTCTTTGGTGCAGCGGACAGTGCAGTGTAGCTCATTGCAACCACATCATCACGCAGGAAGTTGTCTGCATCCATATTGAACAGATCTACAACACCCTTTTCCTTTGCAAAGTCGATCGCATTTGCATAGGTGAAGTCGCCGCCCTGTGCATCAGAGTAGCCCAGCGCGCGCATCAGGAAGGTGGTGTACTGCTGTGCCGTGCACTTGCTGCCCGGCTCAAAGGTAGTTGCAGATGCACCAGAGGTCAGACCCTGTGCCTGCAGCCATGCAACATAAGGCTTCGCCCATGTGTAACCGTTCTCCATGTCCTTGAACGGGAACTTTGCTGCATTCTCCTCAAAGTAAGCCTTTGCCTCAGCTTCCTTACCCAGAAGACGCACGAGCATGGTTGCTGCTTCTGCGCGGTCTGGTGCGCGGTCGAGCTCATAGCCAGCCTCAGAGCCCTGGAACAGTCCCAGCTCCTTGAGCGCGTCTGCGCTCTTGGTGAAGTCTGCCGCAGATGCGCCCGATGCGAGCAGGGCTGCTGCCAAAGAGCCAACGACCATGGATTTCATAACTTTTTTCATTTTCAATGATCCTCCTCATGGATAACCTGAGCATTATTATAGCACTTTAACGAAAGAAAGCAACATGTTTTTGCAGTTTTTCCTTAAATTTCCTTTATTTTTCTAAAATAAAGAAACAGCACGCCCTTTGTTTCGAAACAAAAGATGTGCTGTTTTGCAATCGATCCATGCTTATCCAATATGCGAAATCTGGATATATCTCCATGCATCTGTCGGCATAAAGAGTTCGACACCGCTGCCGCTCTCTGTCGTCTTTGCCGAAACATTATAGGATACGTTATGCAGCTTCATAGAAACCGTGCGCTCGGCAAGAGCACCGCTTTCCTCAAATTTGAGCTTGGCTGCCCCTGCCGCTACTGGCAGGATGACCGTATCTCCATTGAGCTGAACCTCTCTCAGCAGGCTGCGTGCCGGAACAGCAGACATCACAAGGGAGAGCAGATTGGTCTGCCGCAAGAGTGCCGCCACCTGATCGTCACGATAGTGCCCATTTGCCAGCGGAGAAATGGCAATACCGTTGCTGTCCCGCACAATGGTCACGCGCTGCGGAACGGAGTAGCTTCCATCCAGCGCCGTAAACAGGGCTCCATGCAGGACGGCTTTCGTGCCATGATCGACCAGCTTGCCCTCAAGACTCATCGTGCTTCCGGTCTCGTGGTCGATGAGCGTCGCCAGCACATCGGCTGCGTAGGGCACGGCTGCATCTGCTTTCTTGAGTACATCCAAAATTTTCTGATTGCCCTGATAAAGTGCTTCCGCCTTTTCCTTGGCAACCACGCCCTTATTGACCAGCTGTGTCAGTAAGGTCTCCTCCGAGCCCTTCATTTTTACATCCAGTGCCATCCGGCTCATCTGTGCCGCTTCATCGCGCTTAAACTCTGTCAGATCATAGGAAAAATTGTCTGCAAGTCCGATCTGCATAGCAAACAGCGGCGCACTTTCAAATCGGAAATCACCGCTCTTATCCGAATATCCCAGTGCACGCAGCATAAAGGTCGCATACATTTCCAGCGTACAGGTCGATTCCGGCTCAAATTTATCTGCGCTTGCGCCTGAGATCATCCCTTTTTGATACAGGATATTGACCGCCGGCTTCTGCCAGTCCTGCAAGTCCGTAAACGGCGATGCAGGGGCGGTCTTGGCTTCTTCCTCCAGCCCCAAAAGACGCATCAGCATAACTGCGGCTTCCGCACGGGTGCAGCGTGCACCCAGATCATAGACCGGCTTTCCCTGCGCATCATATCCGATGCCCTGAAACAATCCCAATCCATGCAGCACATCTGCGCTGCTCGTATAATCGATCGCCGATGTCGTCACGAGTGTTTCTTTCTGCTCCGGCGGTGGTGTCATCTCGGACACGACCGCACCTGCCGAGCCAGCCAACAGCCCTGCGGCACACATTCCGGCAAGCAATCGTTTCATTGTACTCCTCCTCATGTTCATTTGCTTACAACAACAAGGTGCGGATATGCAAGATCGACACCTTCCTCATCGAATCGTTTTTTGACCCGCCGCAGCAGCTCGGCTCGCATGGCAAAAGCCGTTGCATTGTCCTTGCCCCAGAGCAGGGCACGCAGGACGACCGCCGAATCCGCAAGCTCGGACACGCGCACGACCACCTTTGGTACATCGTTATCCTTTTCCTCCTGTGTGCGGCGATCCACATAATCCGGATGACTGCCCACGACCTCCGCGAGCAGTGCCAGTCCGCGGTCGATATCCGATTCATAGGTGATACCAATATCCATCGTCAGGCAGACCTGCTTGTCACCATAATCTGCATTCTCCACGATGGATGAATTCATGGTACTGTTCGGGATGATGATTCGCTTGTTTTCGATCGTGCGCAGCACGATATGGCGCAGCGTGATGTCCTCCACCGTACCGGTCACGCCCTGAGAAACCACCGTGACCACATCCCCGATCACGAACGGCTTGAACATCAGGATCATGACCCCGCTCGCGATCGAGCCCAATGCTTCCTGACTCGCAACACCGAAGACGACCGCCAGCACACCGCCTGCAGCCATCAGCTTGGTGACGGCATCATTGAGCATCGGGATCCCCGAGACGACCACAGCCGTCGCCGCAAAATACACCAGAAACAGCACCAGATACCGCAGGAACGCGGCAAGCGTTGCGCCTGACTGGTTGCTCTGCTTCATGCGTGCGATCATCTTAAAGAATGCCCGATTGATGAGCTTGACGGTAATCATGGTAAACAGGATCGTCAGCGCGATCAGCAGGACCTTTCCTGCAAACTGCCCCAGCTCGGTATGGTAGAAAAAATTCATGATCGTTCTCCACCACGAGTCCGGAATAACGGCTTCTACAACACTTCCCGCCACATCGGTGACGGCCTGCGCCGCATCTGTACCCTGCATCGTTTTATGCCTCCTTTTCCAGTATAGCACAAGGGCCGCACGCATTCGCACGACCCTTGACAAACATCAATGTTTTTCAGACAGCCGCACCCACTGACCAGCAGCATGATGCTCCTGTATGATCCTTAGTATGCAATGCCCCAGACGATCATCTTTTTCGCCGGCTTTCCGCAGATCGGGCATACGTCGCCCAGATTTTCCTGCTCGAACGGCATACAACGGGAAGGCATACCGGTTTCTTCCTTGACCTTCTCCTCACATGCCAGATCGCCGCACCACATGGACTTGACAAAGCCGGTGTGCTCCTTCAGGATCGCCTTCATATCTTCCAGCGAGTGTGCTTCATAGGTATGCTCCTCACGGTTGCGCAGTGCCTTGTCAAAGAGTGCCTGCTGCACGGTATCGAGCAGCTCGGAAACCACGCGGGTCAGATCCTCGAACTTTACGACGGTCTTTTCGCGGGTGTCACGGCGTACCACAACACACTGTCCTTCTTCCATATCACGCGGGCCGATCTCCAGACGGAGCGGGAAGCCCTTCATCTCGTACTCTGCAAACTTCCAGCCCGGACGGTTATCCGACAGGTCGATCTTTGCACGGATGCCAGCCTTCTTGAGGGTCTCATAGAGCTCGGTCGCCTTTTCGGTAACACCCGGCTTATGGGATGCGACCGGAATGACAACGATCTGGAACGGCGCGATCTTCGGCGGCAGCACCAGACCTTCATTGTCACCGTGCGTCATGATGATCGCACCGATGAGACGGGTGGATACGCCCCACGAGGTCTGATACATATATTGCAGGGTGTTGTTCTGGTCGGTGAACTGCATATCGAATGCACGCGCAAAGCCATCTCCAAAGTAGTGAGAAGTACCCGACTGCAACGCCTTGCCATCATGCATCATGGCCTCGATGGTGTAGGTATCGACCGCACCTGCGAAACGCTCCTTGTCGGTCTTCTGTCCCTTGAGCACAGGGATCGCCAGATATTCCTCACAGAAGGTCGCATAGGTATCGAGCATGCGCAGGGTCTCCTCGCGTGCCTCCTGCTCCGTTGCATGAACGGTATGACCTTCCTGCCACCAGAACTCACGGGAACGCAGGAACGGACGGGTCGTCTTCTCCCAGCGCACCACGGAACACCACTGGTTATACAGCTTGGGCAGATCTCTCCACGAGCGAACGGTCTTTGCATAGTGCTCACAGAACAGCGTCTCAGAGGTCGGACGTACACACAGACGCTCCTCCAGCTTCTCCGAACCGCCATGGGTCACCCATGCAACCTCAGGCGCGAAGCCCTGTACATGATCCTTTTCGCGCTGGAGCAGGGATTCCGGAATGAACATCGGCATTGCCACGTTCTCATGGCCGGTCTCCTTGAACATGCCGTCCAGCGTTTTCTGGATATTCTCCCAAAGTGCCTGTGCATAGGGGCGCATGATGACACAGCCCTTGACCGAGGAGTAGTCGATCATTTCTGCCTTTTTGACGATATCGGTATACCACTGGGCAAAATCCACGTCCATCGACGTGATCTCGGATACCAGCTTTTTATTCTCTGCCATTTGTGCAATCACCTTTTCTGTAAAATTCAAAGCATGGGCGGACGCCCTCGCGCCCACCCCATGCAAAACCTTTTAATTCAGTCGGGATTTGACCTCATAAGTCAGCTTCTCGATAAATTCCTGAAGCGGCATGACCGTTGTCTTGCCGTCGCGGCGGTCGCGTACTGCAACCTCGCCTGCTGCTTCTTCCTTGTCACCCAGAACGAGCATATACGGAACCTTTTCCAGCTGTGCCTCACGGATCTTGTAGCCCAGCTTTTCATTGCGGGCGTCGATCTCTGTGCGGAAGCCCAAGGCCTCCAGCTGACGCTGGATCTCCTCTGTATAGGCACAGTTGCGGTCGGTCATCGTCAGGAGCTTGACCTGTACCGGTGCGAGCCAAGTCGGGAATGCGCCTGCGAAATGCTCGGTCAGGATGCCGATGAAACGCTCGATCGAACCAAATACAACGCGGTGGATCATGACCGGACGATGCTTCTGGTCATCTGCACCCGTGTACTCCAGTTCAAAACGCTCCGGCAGCTGGAAGTCCAGCTGGATCGTGCCGCACTGCCAGGTACGTCCCAGACAATCCTCCAGATGGAAGTCGATCTTCGGGCCGTAGAACGCGCCATCGCCCTCATTGACGATGTATTCCTTGCCCATCTCCTCCAGCGCAGCGCGGAGACCATCTGTTGCCATCTCCCAATCTTCCTCGGCACCCATGTGATCCTCCGGCATGGTGGACAGCTCGATGTGATACGGGAAGCCAAACAGGGAGTACACATCATCGATCAGCTTACAAACGCCCTTGATCTCATCCTTGATCTGTTCACGTGTCATAAAGATATGTGCGTCATCCTGTGTGAAGCAGCGCACACGCATGAGACCATGCAGCGCACCGGACAGCTCATGGCGGTGTACCAGACCCAGCTCACCCACGCGGAGCGGCAGCTCGCGGTAGGAATGCGGCTGGTGCTTGTAGACCAGCATACTGCCTGGACAGTTCATGGGCTTGATGGCAAAATCCTGCTCATCGATCACCGTTGTATACATATTGTTCTTGTAGTGCCCCCAGTGGCCGGAGCGCTCCCACAGACTGCGGTTGAGCATGACCGGTGTGGAGATCTCCTGATAGCCAGCCTTGCGGTGGATCTCACGCCAGAAGTCGATCAGGGTATTCTTGAGGATCATACCCTTTGGCAGGAAGAACGGGAAGCCTGGGCCCTCGTCCATCATGGTGAACAGTCCCAGTTCCTTGCCGATCTTACGGTGGTCACGGCGCTTTGCCTCCTCGATGCGCTGGAGATATGCGTCCAGCTCGTCCTTCTTCGGGAATGCTGTGCCATAGATACGCTGGAGCATCTTACGGCTGGAATCGCCGCGCCAGTATGCGCCGGTTACAGAGGTCAGCTTGAGTGCATTTGCCTTGACACGGCCGGTGGAGTCCAGATGCGGGCCGGCACACAGGTCGGTGAACTCACCCTGCTTATAGAAAGAGATCACCGCATCCTCGGGCAGATCGTCGATCAGCTCTACCTTATACGGCTCGTCCTTTTCTTCCATCAGGCGGCGTGCTTCTGCGCGGGGCAGCTCAAAACGTTCCAGCGGCAGCTTTTCCTTGCTGATCTTCTTCATCTCTGCCTCGATCGCATCGAGGTGCTCCTGTGTCAGAGAGAACGGCAGGTCGATATCATAGTAAAATCCGTTGTCGATTGCCGGACCGATCGCGAGCTTTGCCTCTGGATAGAGACGCTTGACAGCCTGTGCCAGCATGTGGGATACCGTATGCCGATATGTGTCGCGATATACTTCATTTTCAAATGTGTATTGATTCTCAGACATAATAAATTCAATCCTTTCCTTCGTTTTTGGGGGAACAGAAAAGCCCACCCCCAAATCATCAGATTTCAGGGGTGAGCTATAAAAAAACCCACGGTTCCACCCTGCTTGCAGCTTTTGAATGAAGCTGCCGCTCGGAGCCCGTAACGGAGGCGAATCGGCGCAGGATACTGATATTTCCCCTGCGCGGCTCGGGAAGCGGTTACCTGTTCCATACAGCCTGCCTGCGCTTCCAGCCACGGCGCACGCTCTCTGGTTTGCTGTTTTGTGAGGAAACAGGTGGTTTCCGTCAAAGCCTTTCAAATCTTATCTTAGATGATACACCAGCCTTGTGGCTTTGTCAACTATGCACACGACAAAAAAACAAGCAATTTTATAACAAACACCGGAACAATTCACCAAAACTGGTGCATTTTCTGTACCATGCAGTTTAGTCTTCTGTTTCCGGATGCTCTGCCTTTGCCTGTGCCATGCGTTCTTCCAGTGTGCGGACGAATGCCTGCTTTGCAGCCTCCTCGGAAAATGCCCGATTGGGTACGATCAGTGCGGACAGATCATCGAGATACAGGTAGACCTGATCTTTTGCGCAGACCACGCGTTTGAATGCCTGATAGGGGTGCAGGGAATCCTCGCTCTCGCCCACCATTTGTACGCCATGATCCAGCAGGCGCAGGGTCTTTTCGCCGCAGATATGCTTATTGACTGCTCTTTGAATGGTTCGTTTTACATTTTTTCGGGCTGTGCGTTTCATCCATGCAGGGACGAGGAAAAAGCAAGCCGCTGCGAGTACAGCGTAAACGATGATGCTCAGGGTGGTCAGGCTTTTGAATGCGTACATAAGTCCCATACCGCCCAGAAGCACCAATCCAGCCATGATGAAGCTCAGTTTACGGATGGTTTTCTGCATCAGGACATCGTGCTCGATGAAATACAGGTTATAGTCGATAAAATCCTGTTCTTTGATTTCATATTGCAATTCCATTGTAATCAGGTTCACTCCTTTGTGTTCTATTGTGTCTTATCATACCACAGGCTTCCGGTTCAATTCAATATAAAAAGTTTGTATGGATATAGAAATCCGTCTGGTTTTCCTTTCTGCTAAAAAGAATTTGCTTGGAAGCAAAGAGAGACTTTTTTGGGAAGTCCGTTAGATTTTCTTTTCTGCTAAAAAAGATTTGCTTCAAAGCAAAAAGTAACGTGTCGCGCCGGCGACGGCGGCCAAAGAGCTGGAAACCTTGCGGTTTCCTCTGCCCTTTGGAATCCTCCCCATCCCTCTCCATCCGGTTTGCCTATCTGCCGCCGAAAGGGTGTGAAAGTATGACCTCCGCCACGGGCGGGGTTTCAGCAGATCGGATTCGTTCTGCGGCAATGCCCCAGAGGGCGTGAAAGTATGAACTCCGCCACCGGCGGGTTTTATCAAGCCTTGTTTGGAAATCATTTCTGCTTGAAGCCAAGAACATTTTCTGCGTTATCACACACATACAGGACTGGAAACCTTCTTTGCATTTCAGCAGGAAGGTTTTCGTTGTTTTATGGGATTTGCCGCGTTGCCGCATCTGGAACGAGCCGACCAGTGTGCGCACTGGTCGGACTGTTCCAATGCTGCGGACTCTTTCTGCTGGCTGTCTGTGCTCGAACGTCCATTGCTGTTCGTTTAGGAAATGGGTGACGCTCACGCGAGCGTTCATGGAGGGGCAAATGGGGGAAGTACCACGCTTGCTTTGCCCATTGCCTGCAAAACTCTGCGCATATTTTCCTTTCTGCTGATCTGCAAAATCCTGCACCGCACCCATTTGTAAAAAGGCTGAAGAAGATCCGCCCTGCGGCGGAGGTCATACATTCACACCCTTGGGGCAAGACGCAGAAACGATCCGATCTGCCGAAACCCCGCCTGTGGCGGAGCTCATACTTTCACACCCTTTCGGCGGCTTAATAGTCAATCTGATGGAGAGGGATGGGGAGGATTCCAAAGGGTAGAGGAAACCGCAAGGTTTCCAACCCTTTGGCCGCTGTCGTCGGCACGACACGTTGCTCTTTGCTTCCAAGCAAAAATTTCTTAGCAGAAAAGAAAACCATACGGACGTTCCCCAAAAAAGTCTCTCTTGCTTCTTGAAGCAAATCTTTTTAGCAGAAAAGCAAACCCAACGGACATTCCAAACTCTGCGCAATATGTGCGAGCATAAACTTTCCCCTCAGAGGATAGAACAACCAAACAGTTCCCTTTCGTTTGGAAGCAGCTTCTGAAGAAACGCTTCCCCCTCCTCTGTGGGATTTTGGGACATATTGTATCTTGGGAAATATCTCTCCGTGTTATTACCTGGAGTATTCAAAACAAAATTTGTGATTTTGTATCGAAAAATATTCGAAAATATGAAAAATGACCTTTTGCCGCTGAAAAATAAGCAGGAAATGCGCCCTGTGCGGTCAAAACTTCTTTACAATACGGGAAATTCTGGTAATCTGTAAATACAGGATATCACCGCGAGAAGGAGGGCATTTCCCACATGACACCTATGTTTCATCTTGTCGGAAGCGAACGACAGCTTCGACGGATTCGTACAACACAAATTTCCCGAAACCCATATCAGCCGCGTAAGTATTTTGAACCGGAAGCCATTCGCCAGCTGGCAGAGTCCATCCGTCAATATGGCGTACTCAATCCCCTGACTGTGCGCCGAACGACTGATGGATATGAGCTCATCGCCGGAGAACGCCGCTTGCGTGCCGCGCGTGCCGCAGGTCTGTCTGAAGTACCCTGCCTCATTATGAGTGCAACAGAGGAAGACTCTTCCGCGATCGCCTTGGTCGAAAACCTGCAGCGTCGGGACTTGGACTTTTTTGAAGAAGCGGCAGGCTATCGCCAGCTCATCGACCGCTACGGACTGACACAGGAGGAAGCTGCACATCGAGTGGGGAAAACACAAAGTGCGGTCGCCAATAAGCTGCGCCTGCTCAAGCTGTCTCCGGAAACCATGCAGATGATTCGGGACGGAGGACTCACGGAACGCCATGCACGCGCCATCCTGCGTCTGCCGACCGAAGAACAGCGGTGCAATACGATCGAGAAGATCATTGCCCAGCAGTGGAATGTAAGCCGCACAGAGCAGTACATCGAGCATCTCCTGACCGCGCCGCCAGAGCAGCCCACCGGAACCGTGCGCCGCCTTATCAAGGATGTGCGCCTGTTTTTGAACACGGTGGATAAGGCGGTAGGGATCATGAAAGAATCCGGTGTGGAGACAAGCTATGAAAAGGAACAGCGTGAGGACGGGATCCTGGTCAAGATCCTGATTCCCAACGCAAGACGATAAAACATATTTTGATGATCTACGATGGATTCCTCCGCTGTGCGGAGGATTTTTTGTTATGGGGGATGGGGACGGATCAGAGGGGATCGGGTCGATTGGGCGCGGGAAAGAACAGAAGTTTCACGTGAAACATTTCCACAGCCCTTGTGGATACCGCGCGCGATCGACCACAAGAAGCGGTCGATTTGTACGGAGTCCTGCATGATCGTCTGTGAAATCCTGCGTTCTGGCTTGAAAATAGCTGTCGCTGTGATATAATAAAGAAGACTATCAAAGACGGTCGGAGTACGATTTTTATAGACTCCAATCGGGAAAGGGCAACGCCAATGGCTAAAATCGTTGCACTCATCAACCAGAAAGGCGGCGTGGGCAAGACAACCACAGCAGTCAATCTGGCATGTGCGCTGACAGAAAAAGGAAAAAAGGTGTTGCTGTGTGACTTCGATCCACAGGGCAATGCAACCTCAGGCGTGGGACTGGAACCGCATGAGCTGGACACCTCGATCTATGAACTTATCATTGCAGACGAACCCAAAGTACAGCCTGCGATCGTGCATACCAAGTGGGTCGATGTCTTAGGCTCCAACGTCGATCTCGCCGGTGCAGAGATCGATCTGATCTCGCTGGAGCGGCGGGAATACCGCCTGAAGGATGTGCTCGATCAGGTGCGGGAGGCGTATGATTTCATCATCATCGACTGTCCGCCTTCTCTGGGCATTTTGACGCTCAACTGTCTGTGTGCGGCAGATTCCTTCATGGTACCGCTGCAAACAGAATACTATGCGCTCGAAGGGCTGTCTCAGCTCATGGCGACTGTGCGCTCGGTACAGCGCGGACTCAACCGCAAGATCCGCATCGAGGGCATCCTGCTGACCATGTATGATGGACGAACCAATCTTGCGGTACAGGTGGTAGAGGAAGTCAAAAAGCACTTTGGGGATCGCGTGTATGCATCGGTCGTACCGCGCAATGTGCGCCTGTCCGAAGCACCCAGCCATGGGCAGCCGATCACGGCGTATGATCGTTCATGCCGCGGCGCGGAAGCATATCTTGCAGTCGCGGAGGAATTTTTAGAAAAGAACCAGTAAGGAGGACATCATGTCAAAAGCAAAGGGCGGTCTCGGCAAGGGGTTTGGCGCATTGCTGGGAGAGAGTCTGTTCGCAGAGGATGATGCAGGCGGCGGTGTGTCCACCTTACCGATGACGCTCATCGAGCCAAATCGCGAACAGCCGCGTAAAATGTTCGAACCGGAATCCATGCGCGAGCTGACCAAGTCCATCGCCATGCATGGCGTGGTCACGCCTATCACGGTGCGCAAGAGTGAAGGGGAATACTATCAGATCATTGCAGGCGAACGCCGCTGGCGCGCCGCCCGCTCGGCTGGTCTGACCGAGATCCCAGCCCTTGTGATCGAGGCGGACGACAAAACGGTCATGGAGCTGGCACTGATCGAGAACCTGCAGCGGCAGGATCTCAATCCGGTCGAGGAAGCAGAGGGCTATCACTGCCTGATGGAGGAGTATGGACTGACACAGGAGCAGGTCGCAGAACGTGTCGGGAAATCCCGTCCGGCGGTTGCCAATGCACTGCGTCTGCTGTCGCTCCCCAAGGAGGCACAGGATATGGTCGCGGTCGGCACCTTATCGGCAGGGCATGCACGCGCGGTGCTCGCGATCAAGAATGAAGAACAGCGCACCGCTGAAGTGCTCGAAAAAATGGCGGGTATGAGTGTGCGGCAGGCGGAGAAGTTTGCGAAGGATCTGGGACGTGCCAATGTGGACACACCACAGCAGCCAACGCCGTTTGTGGTAGACTATACGGCGGAACTGTCCAAAAAGCTGGAAGATGTGCTGGGACGGCGTGTTCGGATCGAGCAGGGCAAAAATGCGGGCACGATCTCGCTCGAATTTTATGGCGCGGAAGATCTGGAACGATTGAGCGCGGCACTTGAAAAACTGTCGATTTGACAGGCAGGAGGTTTCTGAATGAATCATAATAAGGATACGGCGGCAAAGCCGGAGGGCCCGACGGAAAAGCAGCAGGAGTCCAAGCGGTTTCTGGTCTTTTATGTGATTGGCTTGTTCTGCGTTGCACTGGCATTGATCCTGCTGAGTTATGTCTCACAGGTACGCGCGGATCGCAGGCTCAATGAGCTGAGCAGCCAGCTGACCACACAGACCAGCGCCGTTGAAGGTGCGAATGCACGCTTGCAGGTGCTCCAACATTCCGTGGAGGAGCAGGGCAGAGTGCTGAGTGAGCAGCAAAAGACACTCGATACCCTCATGAAAACGACCGAGACGGAGACGGTAGAGGATATGGTCGCAAAGGTGGAACGCCTGAGCGTACAGAAAACGATCCTGTATCAGCTTACGATGGCGCAGCAGGAAATGGCACAGCAGAAGAAGGCAGAAGCAAAGGCGCGTCTGGATGCGCTGGTCAAGGCGCATGGTCTGGAAGCCCTCAATGGCACAGGCAAGGATGCACTGCTCAAGGATGAGGTTGCGGCGATCTTTACTTCGCTGTATAATCAAGTAGGAACACCATAAGATCTTTTATTTCAATCAATAAACAAAAGGGGTAGACCAACATGTTAGATATTCGATTTGTCCGAGAAAATCCGGAAGCGGTCAAGGAAAATATTCGCAAGAAGTTTCAGGAAGATAAGCTGCCGCTCGTAGATGAGGTCATCGAGCTGGATGCAAAGCTGCGTGCAGCGATCAAGGAAGCGGATGAGCTGCGCTCGAACCGCAACAAGCTGTCCAAGTATATTGGTACCCTGATGGGTCAGGCAAAGAAGGATCCCTCCAAGAAGGAGGAAGCAGAGACCGTCAAGGGACAGGTAAGCGCACAGGCTGCCCGTCTCAAGGAGCTGGAAGCACTGGAATCCGAGCTTCAGGAAAAGGTCACCAAGATCATGATGATCATTCCGCAGATCATCGATCCTTCCGTTCCGATCGGTCCGGATGACAGCGCGAACGTTGAGGCTGGCCGCTATGGCGAGCCGGTCGTGCCGGACTATGAGATCCCATACCATACACAGATCATGGAGAGCTTTGGCGGCATCGATCTGGACAGCGCAGGACGCGTTGCAGGCAATGGTTTCTATTATCTCATGGGAGATATCGCACGGCTGCATGAGGCGGTCATCGCATACGCACGCGACTTTATGATCGGTAAGGGCTTCACCTATTGCATCCCGCCGTTCATGATCCGCGGCAATGTTGTAACAGGCGTTATGTCCTTCGCAGAGATGGACGCGATGATGTACAAGATCGAGGGTGAGGATCTTTACCTGATCGGTACCTCGGAGCACTCCATGATCGGTAAGTTCATCGATCAGATCGTGCCGGAAAATCAGCTGCCGCAGACCCTGACCTCCTATTCTCCGTGCTTCCGCAAGGAGAAGGGCGCACACGGTATCGAGGAGCGCGGCGTATACCGCATCCATCAGTTCGAGAAGCAGGAAATGGTCGTTGTGTGCCGTCCGGAGGAGTCGATGGACTGGTACGAGAAGATGTGGCGTTATTCGGTCGAGCTGTTCCAGAGCCTCGAGGTTCCGGTGCGCCAGCTGGAATGCTGCTCGGGTGATCTGGCAGATCTCAAGGTCAAGTCCTGTGATATCGAGGCTTGGAGCCCACGCCAGAAGAAGTATTTTGAGGTATGCTCCTGCTCGAATCTGGGAGATGCACAGGCACGTCGTCTGAAGATCCGTGTACGCGGCGAAGATGGAAACCTGTATCTTGCACATACGCTCAACAACACCGTTGTTGCACCACCGCGTATGCTGATCGCATTCCTGGAGAACCACTTGCAGGAAGATGGCACGGTGACCATTCCGAAGGTGCTTCAGCCGTATATGGGCGGTACCGAGGTTTTGGTTCCAAAGACCAAGTAAGAAAGAAGGGGCGCGTCAAGCGCCCCTGCATTTTTTTGATACACAGATCTTTCCACATGTGTGGATAAAATAAAAGAAAAGGGGGAGCGATTTTGCGCAAATCCAGAAACACAAAAGGACGGATCGTCTCAGCCGCATGGCGTCTGTTCTATGAGCAGGGATATGATGATACGACCGTAGATGAGATCATTTTAGAATCCGGCACTTCCAAAGGTTCGTTCTATCATTATTTTGAAGGCAAGGATTCTCTGCTCAGCTCGTTGTCTTATCTCTTTGATGAAAAGTATGAAGCGTTGGTCTGCGAGATGGATGCAGAGATGAACAGCTTTGATAAGCTCATCTACCTGAATCAGGAGCTGTTTGCAATGATCGAAAACAGCATTTCCATCGATCTGCTGGCACGGCTCTACTCCTCACAGCTCATCACACGCGGAGAGAAGCATTTGCTCGATCGCTCCCGTTTTTATTATCGTCTGCTGCGTGAGATCATGATCGAAGGACAGCAGAGAGGACAGCTGACAGAGGAACTGACCGTCAATGAAATGGTCAAGATGTATGCGCTGTGTGAACGCGCCCTCATCTATGATTGGTGTATTTCGGGGGGAGAATATTCCCTGCGTGCCTATGGAAAACAGATGATGCCGCGTTTTTTAAGCACACTTCAATTAAAGAATGAAAAATAATTTTGTAATTTGTCTAAATTTCGTATCGTTAAAAAACTCCGAAAATTTCGGGGTTTTTTTGAATTCATAAAAGAAAAGTACAGAATATAGTCTATACTTTATTCTGTGTTGCAGTCTAATTTTATTCATGTTATAATAAGCACCATGTGATGGGAAAGCCCGTCACACAGCGATCGTTTGATGCGTAAAATATCAGTATATGTGTTAGCTTGCG
>JARIAV010000337.1 GCA_029257685.1 Butyricicoccus sp. | reverse complement strand
TTGCTTTGAAGCAAATTCTTTTAGCAGAAAGAAAAACCGAATCGATTTCATGACTTGACCGACGGGGTCGCTCACAGCCTCGCCGGAAATCGACCTACTGGGTCAATTTCTATTTCGGCAAGGCCCTTTGCTTTGAAGCAAGCCTATTTCGCAGAAAGGAAAACCCAACGGATTTCCAAAATCCTTTCCCTCCTGTTTGCTGCGCAAGCAAACAAAAACCCCCTTTAGAGGGGTGTAATTTTACAGTTCTCTGGCAGCTCTTTCCTCCCGCTCGCGGCGGATCTCCATCTGCACCGGATGCATAAGCGACGCAACAACCGCCACGCCTACCGCATTGTCCCCAGACAGCATCGGCTCGGCAAACTGCGCACCAAACACCTTGGACATGTGCTTCTGCAAATACCGATTGCTCATGACACCGCCTGCACACAGCACCGGCAGATTCTCCTGCCGACACGCCTGCAGCGTCGCCAGCTCCATCGCGCTTGCGATCGTGCGAATGGTAAACCCTGCGATCTTCTCCGGCGCACTGCCCTTCGCGTGCAGATCCTTGACCTTGTTCTCGATACCGGAAAGCGAAAACGTACTGTTTTCCACCTTGGGACGGAAAAACAGCCCATAATCCGACTGATCCGCCAGCTTTTCCAAATGCTCCCCACCGGGGAACGGAAGCCCCAGCAGAGCCGCCGTGCGGTCGATCAACTGCCCTGCGGCAAGATCGCTCGTGCCACCGATGCAGTCCGCATGGGGCATACCGCCGTTGTCCTCCCCCGTATAAACGTGGAGCAGCTCGGTCGTGCCGCCGGACACATGCCACGCGTAAAACTCCTGCGTGGTCATCCAGTCGAGCACACCGGCGGAAAGTGCCGCCGCCGCCACATGCCCGATCTGGTGCGAGCACCCATAGAGCGGCACCCCGAGGATATGCGCAAGGCTCGCCGCCACATTCTGCCCAACGAGGAAACAGGGCATGTACGATCCGGACACCGCACGGGGCGCAGTCGAAACGCTGACCGCCTCGATATCCTGTGCAATGCCCGCAGGCAGATTGCCGATCATATCACTCAAATACAGGTTGTGCTGGAACACGGCTTCCGACTGCCGCAGTCCGATCGCCCCTTCCTCTACGCGCAGGAGCCGCCCGCAGTTCTTCCACTCCCTCGTTTCCGGACAGAACAACGCCGCCGAGGTGCGATAGTTGGAAGTGTCGATGCCCAAAAACCAACGCTTCATGCCTGCTCCATCCCGCGTGCAACCGTGCCCAGAACACCGTTGATAAACGCCGCGGTCTCCTCCGAATCATAGATTTTCGCCAGCGCGACTGCCTCATTGATGGCGACCCCGACCGGTACATCGTCCATATACTGCATTTCATACAGTGCCACGCGCAAAAGCGCGATGGTGATGCGTGACAGACGGGACAGGCTCCAGCCCTTTGCATGCTCGGCGATCTGCGCATCGAGCGCCTCCAGATTCTCCGCCACACCCTTCACGATGGTCACGATGTACTTGGTCTGTACCTCGTCGAGCGGGCCGGCATAGAGCGCGATCTCTCCGCCGATGGAGCGCATGATCTCCTCGTCCAGACGCTCGGACATCACGTTTTCCGCTTCAAATGCGCCGAATCCCAACTCAAACACCAAATGCAATGCGATCTCTCTTGCTTCTTTGCGGCTTACGCCTGCTTTCTTTGTGCTCACAGCAAACCTCCGTCTATGTTCCATAAAACGATTTTTTTATTTGTTCTTTGTTTATTGTACCCGATTCGCTCTGTAATTGCAAGCATACGACCGCATGGAAATGCAGGATATCCCCACAAGACCGACCTTTTTCACACACGCCCTAGTTGAAGATCTCCTGTGCGTGGTCGGAAAACATCTGCCGCACCCGCTCGCGCAGCTCCGGATACGCTGCCAGCAGAGGGTCACGCGCCAGCAGTGCTGCCGCCTCGTCCTTTGCCTGCTGCATGAGCGAAAGATCCGCGGAGAGATCCGCCACGTGCAGCACGGGCAGTCCATGCTGCCGCTTGCCGAAGAAGTCACCGGGGCCGCGCTGGGCAAGGTCGGCGCGTGCGATCTCGAAGCCGTCATTCGTGCCGCAGAGCACCTTGAGCCGTTCCTTGGCCTGTGCGCCCTTGTCCGCCCCGAAGCAGACGCAGTAGGATTCCCGTGTACCGCGCCCCACGCGTCCGCGCAGCTGGTGCAGCTGGGACAGACCGAAGCGGTCGGCATCCTCGATGACCATGAGGCAGGCATTGGGCACGTTCACCCCGACCTCGATGACCGTGGTGGCGACCAGTACGTCGATCTCGCCCTGTGCAAAGCGGCGCATGATCTCGTCCTTGTCTGCCGCCTTCATTTTGCCATGCAGCACCCCGATGCGGCGGTGTGGCAGGCATTTCTGCAACGCCGCGCCGTGTTCCTCCGCACTCTTGAGGGGCAGTTCGCCCTCCTCGACCAGCGGACAGACGACATACACCTGTCCCCCTGCCACGAGCTGTTTTTCAATGAACGCCTCGATGCGGCGGCGCATCCGCTCGCCTACGGCGAAGGTCTCGACCGGTGTGCGCCCTGGCGGAAGTTCATCCACGATGGATACGTCCAGATCGCCGTATAAGATGAGCGCGAGCGTGCGCGGGATGGGCGTTGCGGACATGACGAGCACATGGGGCGTCTGTCCTTTTTCATGGAGCATGGCGCGCTGGGCAACGCCGAAGCGATGCTGTTCATCGACCACGACCGCGCCGAGGTTGTGGAACGCAACGTCCTTTTGAATGAGGGCGTGCGTGCCGATGACGACCTGCACCTCCCCTGCCGCGATCTGCGCCTTGCACGCCGCCTTCTGTCTGGCAGTCATCGAGCCGAGCAGCAGCGCACAGCGGATACCCACACGCGCAAAGATGCCGGAAAGGGATTCCATGTGCTGGGCTGCAAGGATCTCAGTGGGTGCCATGATCGCGGACTGATACCCATTCTGCGCCGCAAGATAGCAGAGCACTGCCGCAAGCACGGTCTTGCCCGAACCGACATCGCCCTGTACCAGCCGATTCATCGGGCGGCCGGTCTGTACGTCCTGCCAGATCTCACGCGCGGCGCGTACCTGTGCGCCGGTCGGCGCAAAGGGCAGCAGCTTCCAGAAATCCTCCGGTGTGCCCTGAGAAAAGCGCAGTCCCACAGCGTCCGTCCGGCGATCCTTGAGCCGCGCCAGACCGCAGCACAGCAGGAACAGCTCCTCAAAGATGAGCCGCCGTCTCGCCAGTGCGATCGCGCGCGCATTCGGCGGCTGGTGGATGAGCTGCACCGCCTCGGCGTGGCGCAAAAGCTGATACCGCTGGGCGATATCCTCGGGCAGCCATTCCGCGCCACAGGGCGCAGCGAGTGCCTGCGCCATGACACGGGCGAAATCCTTCTGGGTCAGTCCGGCGGTCAGGGGATAGATGGGCTGCATGCGTCGGGGCGGCTCTGCTCCCTTGGGCACGAACTCACTTGCCGGATTCATCATGGTGCGCTGTGCGCCGCTCCCCTGCACCTTGCCATAAAACACATACGTTCCGCCCACATGCAGCACGGCTGTTCCGTAGCGATTGTTATAATAGGTAAGCCACAGCACACCGGACGCGTCGAATACCTTGAAGCGTGTGATGTCCAACCCCTTGCGCACGCGGCGCGTCGTGGGTTCCGTTCCCACTGTGACAAAGATCGCCGCCCGTTGTCCCTCCGTGAGCTGTGCCACGGGCAGGATACGGGTGCGATCTTCATAGTCACGCGGATAGTAGTCCTGCGCGTCACGCAGGGTGTGGATACCCAGCTTGTAAAACAGTGCCTGCTTTTTGGGGCCGATGCCGCTGACGGCACTGATGTTGTCTTTCTCGGTCATACGCCGGAGAAGTCGCGGTGCAGGGCGACGACAACGCCCAAAATGTGTGCATTCTCCCCGTCGATCGGTTCATAGTCGGGGTTTTCCGGCATGAGCCACACATGGCCGTCCTCTACGGTGAAGGTCTTGCAGGTGGCTTCATCCTCCAGCAGGGCGACAACGATCTGCCCGCGCTTGGCGGTGTTCTGCTGGCGGACGATGATATGGTCGCCGTCCAAGATCCCTGCACCGATCATGGAATCGCCCTTGATGCGCAGGGCGAAGAAGTCGCCATAGCCGCCTGCCTGCTCATAGGGGATGTAGCCCTCGATAGCTTCCACGGCGAGGATGGGTGCGCCTGCTGTGACCTGTCCCAAGATGGGGACTTGGGGCACGGTGGCGGTCATGCCCTTGACGACCAGTGCGCGGGTCTTGCGGTCGTCTTTTTCGAGGTAGCCTGCCTCGCGCAGTTTCATGAGGTGGGCATGGACGGAGGAGGAGGAGCGCAGGCCGACGTGTCTGCCGATCTCGCGGACGGAGGGGGGGTAGCCCTGCTGGGCGGTGGCTTCTGCGATGTATTCCAAAATGCGTTTTTGCTTTTCGTTTAAGCGATCGTTCATAAGGCACCTTCCTTATATATAGGGTCTGCTGGGCAGACCGAACCGAATGGATGTTCTGTTTTCTTTGATTATAGCGGAATCGAGG
>JARIAV010000335.1 GCA_029257685.1 Butyricicoccus sp. | reverse complement strand
GCCCTGTGCGGTCGAGCAGGCAGGCGGCAAGCGTGAGCGCGGCGCACAGTATGGCATAGACGGGCCCGATGCCAAAGACGGATAAATGCGTTCCCTGTTTCATGGCAGCCTCCTTTTTCATTCAGTTAGCTTATGTTAACTTTATATTATCACAACCATACCGTTTTTGCAATGCCCTCCCCATTATGACCAAACTGTAATCGCATTTTTCGCGCATTGATGCTATGATAATAAAACAGAGAGGTGTATCTTATTATGAACCATATTTTACTCATAGAGGACGACGGCGCGATCGTGCGCACGCTCACCAGCTTTTTGCATGACGAGGACTTTTCCGTCCGCACGGCAGACGGACAGGCGGCGGCGATCGCCCTGATGGAAGCCAGCGCGCCCGATCTTGCCCTTGTCGATATCACCCTGCGCGAGGGCAGCGGCTTTGCCGTCTGTGCCTATGCCAAGGCGCACGATATCCCCGTGATCTTCCTCACGGCATCGGGCGACGAGTACAGTGTCGTGACCGGACTGGACATGGGCGCAGATGACTATATCGCCAAGCCTTTCCGCCCGCGGGAGCTCATCTCGCGCATCCGCAGTGTACTGCGCCGCGCTGGCAAGCGGCAGAACACCATCAAGGTGCAGGATCTTGTCATCGACACGGAGAAGGCGACGGTCACACGGGGTACACAGCCCATTTACCTGTCCGCGTTGGAGTACCGCCTGCTGCTGGTGTTCGCGAACAATCGGGGGCGCGTGCTCAGCCGTGAGCGGCTGCTGGAGGAGATCTGGGATACCGCCGGTGATTTCGTCAATGACAATACCCTGACCGTCTATATCAAGCGTCTGCGCGAAAAGCTGGAGGCCGACCCACAGAACCCGCGCTATATCCATACCGTGCGCGGCATGGGCTATCAGATGGACGGTGACAGGCGATGAAGGCGCTCCTGTTCCCCCTGTTGACCGCGCTGCTTGCCGCGTGCCTGCTCTGGCAGAAATGGGCGCATGATCGCGCGCTTCGGCGGCTCAATGAAGATCTCGACCGTCTGCTCCAGCAGGGCACGCCGCTCCCCATCGACCAGTATCGGGAGGGTTCACTGTCCATTTTGGCAAACCAGATGGAAAAGATCACCCTGCGCCTGACGGCGGCAGCCGATCGGGTGCAGCAGGAAAAGCGGTCGCTGGCAGACTCCCTTGCGGACATCTCTCACCAGCTGCGCACCCCCATGACGTCCGTCCAGCTGGCACTGACCCTGCTGCGCAGTCCCGATCTGTCCACGCCGCGCCGCATGGAATTGACCGCAGAACTGCGCGGTCAGCTGACGCGCATGGACTGGCTGATCGAGACCCTGCTCAAGCTCAGCAAGCTGGATGCCGGAACCATCCCCCTGCGCCCTGAGACCGTGCCCGCCGCAGAAGTGGTGGAACGCGCCGCCGCGCCGCTGTCCATTCCAATGGACGTGCGCAGCCAGCGGCTCTATGTCAGCTGTCAGGCGGAGACCATCCGCTGTGACCCTGACTGGACGGCAGAAGCACTCGGCAACGTACTCAAAAACTGCATGGAACATACGCCCGCGGGCGGCTCCATCTCGGTCGCGGTGCATGAGACGCCCCTGTTCACGGAGATCACAGTGGAGGACACCGGAGAGGGCTTCGCCCCTGAGGATCTCCCCCACCTGTTTGAACGCTTCTATCAGGGCAAAAACGCGAGCGCGGAGCGGTACGGCATCGGGCTTGCTCTGGCGCGTTCGCTGATCGCGGCACAGGACGGCATCATTCAGGCGCAGAACGGCACACAGGGCGCAAAATTCATCATCAAATTCTACAAACAGATCATATGACGATTCTGTCACACAAAAGTCACCGCCATGTCATGCAGGCAGGCTATACTGGTACAAGAACAAGCAAACGGAGGTCATTTCTATGGAATTATTAAAGGTCGAGCACCTTTCCAAGGTCTACGGTACCGGAGAAAACGCCATCCATGCCCTGCGTGACGTGTCCTTTTCGGTGGAAGCCGGACAGTTCACCGCGATCATCGGGCCGTCCGGCTCAGGCAAGTCCACCCTGCTGCATATTCTAGGCGGTGTGGATCGTCCCACCAGCGGCACGGTGTACCTGAACGGACAGGATGTTTTCGCGCAGGATGAAGATCAGCTTGCGATCTTCCGGCGGCGGCAGGTGGGGCTCATCTATCAGTTTTACAACCTGATCCCCGTGCTGAACGTCACGGAAAACATGACCCTGCCCGTGCTGCTGGACGGGCGCACGGTCAACGAGGCACATCTGAACGACCTGCTGGATACCCTGAACCTGCGCGGCCGCGAGACCCACCTGCCCAGCCAGCTTTCGGGCGGACAGCAGCAGCGCGTTTCCATTGGCAGGGCACTCATGAACGCCCCTGCCGTGGTGCTGGCAGACGAGCCGACCGGCAATCTGGACAGCCGGAACTCACAGGAGATCATGGCACTGCTCAAAGCCTCCAACCGGAAATATGGACAGACCCTGCTCGTCATCACCCATGATGAAAGCATCGCCCTGCAAGCCGACCGCATCCTTGCCATTGAGGACGGACGCATCGTGCGAGACGAGGTGGTCAAATGAATATCATCCGCCGCCTGACCTGCAAGAGCATGCAGCAAAACCGGACACGCACACTGGTGACCCTCTTGGGCATCGTGCTTTCCGCTGCCATGTTCACAGCAGTCACGACCATGGTCGTGAGCTTCCGCACCTATCTGCTGCGCGGTGAGATCGCCGCGAACGGCGATTATTTCGTCCGTTATGACTACGCCGCCCCCGATGTCCTGTCTGCCCTGCAAGCCGATCCGCGCGTGACCCGTCTAGGCACCCTCCAGACCCTCGGCTATGTCTCGCCCCCTGTACAGGCAGAGGATGCGCCTGCGCCCTCCCTGCTCCTCGGTGCAGGCAACGCAGCGTTTTATGAGATGCTCCCGACCGCTCTCATCGAGGGGCATCTGCCGCAGAACAGCACCGAACTGCTCATCACAGAGCTGACGCAGCACCGGCTGCGCGAAAGCGGACAGCCCTGTACGATCGGCGCACGCCTGACCCTGCCCATTGAAGTCTCTTATGAGACAGAAAATGTGGAACTGCCGACGGCTTCCGGCATGCCCTATGAGA
Source organism: Butyricicoccus sp. (assembly GCA_029257685.1). Classification (GTDB taxonomy): domain Bacteria; phylum Bacillota; class Clostridia; order Oscillospirales; family Butyricicoccaceae; genus Butyricicoccus. The sequence goes on along the minus strand of JARIAV010000335.1, from coordinate 1,868 downwards.
AAACCTATACCATCGCAGGCATTACAGAGGGTGCACCGTATCTGGGCTATGACCCATTGGGGCTGGACTATATGCTCACGCTGGACGATGGCAGTACAGCGGGCATCTGGGGACGTTTCTTCGCCCAGACTGCCCCCAAGGACGCTTACCCCCTTGCCGAATCGACCGACTTCCCGTTCTGTACGGTCAACGGCGATCTTCTGGAACTGTACGGTGTGTCGCGCTATTTCTCGACCTACCGACTCATCGTGACCTTTGCGCTCCTGCTCATGGGCATCTTCATGGCAGGCTCGATCTCGCTCATCTATAACGCCTTTTCCATTTCGGTCTCCGAGCGCACCAAGCAGTTCGGACTGCTCGCGAGCGTGGGCGCAACGCGCAGACAGATCGGGCAGAGCGTGCGGACGGAAGCCATCCTGCTGGGGCTTGTGGGGATCCCGCTCGGCATTGCGTGCGGCTATGGTGGCATTGCCGTCACCCTGCACCTGACCCATTCCCTCATCGACTCCATCATGGCGTCCGCCGCGCAGCACCAGATCACCCTGCAAGCCGTGCCCTCCCCGCCTGCCTTTGCGATGGCAGCACTTGTGGCAATGGGTACGGTGCTCCTCTCGGCATGGCTGCCTGCCCGCCGCGCCGCCAGAGTGACACCCATTGCAGCCATTCGGCAGACACAGGAATTCCGCGTGCCGCGCCGCGGTCTGCGCGCAGGCAGGCTCACACAAAAGCTGTTCGGACTGCCCGCCGCACTGGCGCGGAAATACTACACAGTGAACAACCGCAAATACCGCGCGACCATCGTTTCCCTGACCATCAGCATGGTGCTGTTCGTCACGGCAGGCAGCTTCGTGCAGCAGCTGAACGCCGTCGCAGACGAGCAGACCAACCTTTTCAATTTTGATTTCAGCATTGAGATCACCGACAAAGCACAAATAGATGCCATCCGCTCCCAGACAGCGCTCAAGGATTCCAGCCTGCTGGTGCAGGACTACGCTTCCTCCATCGTTCCGGACGCAATGTTCGACGACCGTTACCGCACGCTGTGGGAGGCGCGCGCACAGGGCTACGGCTATCAGGAGCCGATCGGCGTCAAGCAGATCGAGCTGACCTATCTGGAAGATGCAGTGCTCGAACGCTTCCTGCGCGCGCAGGGCATTGACCCTGCCCCCTATCTGAACGCAGCCGACCCGCTCGCCCTTGTCACCGATGCCCAGCTGACACGCTATACCTTCGATGAAAACGGCAGCGGACGCGCCGTCGATCGAGCGCGCGCGCGTCTGCCCATCCTGACCGAGGCGGCAGACACGCTTTCCCTGCTTCCCTCACAGGTCCCGTCCGGCGTGCTCGACCGACTAAAGCGCGTGTCGAACAGCAGCCTGCATCGCGCGGCAGATGGCACGACGCTGCTTTCGGTGGAAGTCCCCCCTGCCCCATCAGACGAGCCGGCAGAGCCTGCGCGGTATGAGATCGAGATCCGTCCAGAAGGAGGACAATACGCCTACTACATCCGCGATCCCAAGACCGGACGTGCAGAGCAGCAGCCTGCCGCCATGGTTTCCCTTCCGCGGACACAGGTGCGGCTGGGGGCGCGTGTGCATACCCTGCCCTACGGCATGCGGCAGAACACCAGCTATGACACCATCACAGTCATCCTGCCCCTTTCCGCCGCACCGGATGACAGGGCTTCCGTGTCCCTCATGGCGTCCGCGTCCGATTATGAAGCCTTCCTTGCCTTTTTGGAGCAGGGCGGCTATTCCTTCACCGATCACCTCAGGCCGCAGATGCAGTATCGCGATTATGTCACGATGCTCCGCATCTTCTCCTATGGCTTCATTACACTCATTTCGCTCATCTGTATCTGCAACGTG
>JARIAV010000306.1 GCA_029257685.1 Butyricicoccus sp. | reverse complement strand
TAACCCAATGAAACCCTTTTATCCGAAATGCAAAGAGGATTGCCAGTCCTGTTTGCGGCGTAACGCAGAAACAGCCTGTACGCTTGCAAAAACAACAAGCACCAAAAAGGGCTGAATAAAACCCGCCTTGTGGCGGAGTTCATACATTCACACCCTTGGGGCATTGCCGCAGAAGCGAACCGACCGCGGAAGACCCGCCCGTGGCGGAGCTCATACTTTCGCACCCTTTCGGCGGCAGAAAGGTAAACCGGATGGAGAGGGATGGGGAGGATTCCAAAGGGCAGAGGAAACCGCAAGGTTTCCAGCTCTTTGGCCGCCGTCGCGCGGCCGCGACACGTTACTTTTGCTTACAAGCAAATCTTTTTAGCAGAAAAGAAAACCCGACGGATTTCCAAAAAACATTCCCTTTTCTTTGAAGCAAATCTTTTTAGCAGAAAGGAAAACCAGACGGAGTTCCAAAAAAGTCTTTCTTGCTTTGAAGCAAATCATTTTGCACAAATGAAAATCATACAAATTCCTCTGAAAACGTGGAGATTCGGGTTAAAATTTACGCTCGGCTATGGTATAATCAGAAGAATAGAGCAATCCATCATGGGGGGAGGCGGATCTGTGCGCAAGCCGATTCGTATGACAGTCTTCATTCTGTGGCTCATCGTCACAATATATGACCTGTATATCGAACTCAAACCACATAGCGTCGTAGGTGTTCCGCAGAAACTCTTTTTCGCCGTGGTATTTGTAGTCTTGTGGACGCTCCTGTGTCCGCCCACAAAAAAACAGATGAAAAAATGGCTCTGGGTCCTGTTCCTCTATTATATCTGGATGCTGCTCAATCTTCTGTTCTTCGATGCAGCATTTGGCAGGGAACAGATACACTATGGCATCAATTTGAAGCCCTTTTATACCATCCGCAACTATCTGCGTGCGTATCACCGCGGATATATCCCCGAAATCGCCATGATCAATGTGCTTGGGAATCTGGCGGCATTTGCACCAATGGGATTTTTCCTGCCCAGCCTGTGCCGCCTGATGGGAAATCTGTTCGTCTATTTCCCGACCATGTTTGCGATGATCTCAGCGGTCGAGGTCTCGCAGGTGCTCACAAGCTGCGGAAGCGGAGATGTAGATGATTTGATTTTGAACCTGACAGGCGCACTGTTCTTCTGGCTGATCCTTTGGCCGGTGTCGCGCTGGATCAATAAGCGATTGAGGGGAGTATAGGATATGATCGAGAATGTAGGAGTCGTTGGACTCGGACTCATGGGCGGATCGTTTGCAAAGGCAGTCCGCAGGGATACCAGCTGTAAGCTGTATGGATGGAACCGCACCAAGGCAGTTGCGCAGGCTGCTGTGCAGGATGGCACACTGGACGGGATCGCAGATGATACGATCTTGGCACAGCTCGATCTGCTGGTCATCAGCCTGTATCCGCAGTCTACCATCGATTGGCTGACGGAGAATATGGGAAAGCTCAAAAAAGGCTGCATCGTTGTCGATTTTGTGGGTGTCAAACAGTGTATGGTCGATGCGCTCACCCCACTTGCACAGGCGCATGGCGTATATTTTGTGGGTGGGCATCCTATGGCAGGCAAGGAGTTTTCCGGCTTTGCATACGCGGAAGCAGATCTGTTTCATAATGCAAGCATGATCCTTGTACAGACGGAAAGCAGCCCCCTGTGGGTCGTGGATGCCGTGGAAGGCTTCTTCGATCAGCTGGGATTTGGTCGTGTCGTGCGCTGCTCGGCGGAACAGCACGATCACATGATCGCGTTTACTTCACAGCTGTGCCATGTGGTTTCCTCTGCCTATATCAAAAGTCCGGAGGCACTCAAGCACAATGGATATTCCGCAGGCAGCTACAAGGATCTGACACGTGTGGCAAAGCTCAATGAAGATATGTGGACGGAATTGTTCCTGCTCAATCAAGCACCCTTGGTGCAGGAAATCGATGAGATCATAAAGCACCTGACCGAGTACCGCGAGAGCATCGCGGGCGGAGACACAGAACGGCTCCGTGCGCTGCTGCGAGATGGGCGTATGATCAAGGAAAGTATTGGATGACTGCAAAAGTCCTGTGTGAGATTGTCCGTGGAACGCTCACACAGGGCTTTGAATGGCTGCAAAAGAAAACGCAGAAAACCAAAAATAATGCTTGCAATTTGAGAAAAAACGTGTATAATAGATATTGCTGACAACGCCGAAAGAGAAATGCAGATGTGGCGGAATGGCAGACGCGCTAGCTTCAGGTGCTAGTGCTCGCAAGGGCGTGTGGGTTCAAGTCCCACCATCTGCACCAAAAAGATCCGAACCGTTTTGGTTCGGATCTTTTGTTTATCCGGATGACGCAAAGGGGAAAGCGATCATAACGCAAGCCCGTTTGCAGGGATTCCAATTTTATAAGGAGGTGTGGCTATGGCGCACTATGATCTGCCCCACAACCACGAAGAAAATATTGATAAGGTGTTGGATACGATGCCTTGCCCAGAGGATTTTCAGGATGTGGCGCTTCTCTTTCAACAGCTTGGAGATCCAACACGCCTGAAGCTGATTTGGCTGATCTGCCATACGGAAGAATGTGTCTGCAATCTTGCGGCGGCCTTGGGGGTCAGCGCACCAGCCGTATCCCACCACCTCAAGAGCCTGCGGCAAAATGAGTTGATCGTCAGTCGCAGAGCCGGCAAAGAAGTCTTTTACACACTGGCAGATACCGTACAGGCGCGTATGCTCCACCAGACGATAGATGCTTTATTTCGGATCACCTGTCCCACGAGCGGGAAAAAATCACAGTAAAATACAGAATACGGAAAATGCGTCGGTATCCATAAAAGGAACCGACGCATTTTTTTGTTTATCTAACAGAATCGAATTTTTTGACGCGCATGGCACGCATTGCGTTCAGGATCGCAATGACGGAAACACCCACGTCAGCAAATACAGCTGCCCACATATTCGCCTGTCCGATCGCACCCAAAATCAAAACCAGAAGCTTGACACCCAGGGCAAATACGATATTTTCGTTTGCAATCTGGATGGTCTTTCGGGCAATCTGGATGACTGCGGGGATCTTGGCTGGTTCGTCGGTCATCAGAACGACATCGGCGGCCTCGATCGCCGCATCTGAACCAAGTCCGCCCATTGCAATGCCAACATCGGCACGCGCAAGCACGGGAGCATCGTTGATCCCGTCCCCGACAAAAATGAGCTTTCCCTTTTCACTTTTGGCGTGCATCAGCTCCTCCTCACGATCGACCTTGTCAGCAGGAAGCAGCTCGGTATAAGCGCGATCCAATCCCAATTGCTGAGATACGGACTGCCCAACGGCATCCGAATCGCCGGTCAGCATGACTGTCTGCCTGACACCGACTTTTTTCAATGCGGCAATTGCAGCGGCGGCATCTTCTTTTACGGTATCTTCGATGACGAGACAGCCGATGTATGTGCGATCACAGGCAACATAGACGACTGTGCCAAGGGATGCACAGGGGGTGAATGGGATATTTTCTTTCTGCATCAGTTTTGCATTGCCTGCAAGGATGGTTCTGCCTTCTACGATCGCTTGGACACCATGCCCAGCCAGTTCCTGAATGTCAGAGATGCGGCTGCTGTCTATGGGGCTTCCATAGGCTTTCTTGATGGAAAGAGAAATGGGGTGATTGGAATAGTCCTCCGCGTAAGCGGCAAGGCGGAGCAGTTCTTCTGCCGCTACGGCTACCGGCTGTATGGAGGTCACATCAAAGGAACCTTTGGTGAGCGTTCCCGTTTTGTCGAACACAACGATCTCTGTATGTGCCAAAGATTCCAGATAGTTGCTTCCCTTGACCAGAACACCCAGCTTGGATGCGCCGCCGATACCACCGAAGAAGCTGAGGGGAATGGAAATGACGAGGGCACAGGGACAGGAGATGACGAGGAAGGTGAGGGCACGATAGATCCAGATGTGGAAGGGCTGGTGCAGAACCAGAGGGGGCAGGAGTGCCAAAGCGATCGCGGAAAATACAACCGCAGGGGTATAATAGCGAGCAAAACGGCTGATGAAATTCTCTGTTTTTCCTTTTTTATCGCTGGAATTCTCAACGAGATCAAGGATCTTGGCAACCGTGGATTCACCGAAGGCTTTGGTCGTCTGAATGGTGAGGATACCGGTCTGATTGATACAGCCGCTGATGACTGCCGTTCCGGGGCCGACATCGCGCGGCAGGGATTCGCCGGTAAGTGCGGCGGTATCCAATGCGGAGCTGCCCTTGCACACGATGCCATCTAAGGGGATACGCTCACCCGGCTTGACGATGATGGTATCACCGATCGCGACTTCCTCTGGATCGACCTGTATCAGCGCGCCGTCACGCTCTATATTTGCGTAATCAGGGCGGATATCCATAAGACTGGAAATAGATCGTCTGGATTTGGATACGGCATAAGATTGAAACCACTCACCGACCTGATAAAACAGCATGACGGCAACGCCTTCGGAATACTGTCCCAAGATAATTGCGCCGATCGTGGCGATGGTCATCAAAAAATTTTCGTCGAATACCTGACCGTGCAGGATATTTGTGATCGCTTTCCACACGATATCCCAGCCGATCACGGCATAGCACAGCAGGAATATGCCCATGCTGCCCCATGTGGGCAGGGGAAGAAAACTGCCCAATAGAAAGAGGGGCGCGGCAATCAGGATACGGGTCAGCAGCCGCTTTTGCTTTCTTGTCATGATACGTAGATCCTCCTTTTAGAAATAAGCACCGGCTGCCGCGTGGCAGTCGGTGCAGGCTGGGACTCATCCCTTGACCGTTACGTCTGGCTCGATCTTGTGGATGAGGCTCTTTGCTTCGGTCAGGATGGCGTCGAACCGATCGTCTGCGGCTTCCAGTACCATTTTCTGCGCCAGAAAATTGACAGATACATGATCGACACCATTGATTTTTTGGATCGCCTTTTGGATCTTATCCGCGCAGTGTGCACAGTCCAGATCGATCAGCTGAATTGTTTTTTTCATAAAAAAGACTCCTTTTGTGTTGTTGGTTGACGGGTTTGGCATAGCACAACAATTAAGTGTTTGTTTAATTGTTTCTGCCGTCAGTATATGCGTCGGGAAAAGGAAAGTCAATGGATCTATACGGGATATTTCTATATGGAGCGAAAATGCTTCCGTTTGGAGCGTAAAGGATCTTTGTAGATTCCATCCGGATCGGAGCCATAAACCTGCAAAACAGAGCGTACAAAACAGATTTGGACGGCTATACTGGAGAGGGCATAGCACATACCAAGGAGGAAATCGAATGAAACAACCAGATACACGGACGAAGCTGCTCACACAGCGTCCGTTTTCTTTGATGATCGAGCTGAGTATTCCTGCTGTTCTGGGTATGGTCGTTGTGGGGCTGTACAATATGATGGATTCTATTTTTGTGGGACAGATGGTAGGTGCCGTCCAGATGGGGGCGATCTCGGTCTCCTATCCATTCACTTTGATCAATGCCGGTT